>JAJPKG010000331.1 GCA_021323815.1 Pseudomonadota bacterium | reverse complement strand
TGTCTCATCTGGCTCCGTCAAAACGACGCTGCTGCGCATTATCAACCGCCTAATCGATCCCACCTCCAGCTATTTCCTTTTTAACGGGCAAGCGACCACCGAGAAAGATCCCATTGCGCTGCGGCGCAGCATCGGCTATGTCATCCAGCAGATCGGCCTTTTCCCGCATCTGACCATTGCAGAAAACGTGCGCGTGGTGCCGAGCATCCTGGGCCGGACCAAAAGCGAAACGGCGGGCCGCGTGGATGAATTGCTGAATCTCGTTGGCCTAGACCCCGCAGAATATCGCAATCGTTTCCCCCGCCAGCTTTCCGGAGGCCAGCAGCAGCGCGTCGGCCTGGCCCGCGCTCTGGCCGCCGACCCCGACCTGCTGCTGATGGACGAACCCTTCGGCGCGCTCGACGCCATCACCCGCGAGCGCATGCAAGATGAACTGCGACGCGTCCAGCGCGACGTGCGCAAAACCATCGTCTTCGTCACCCACGATGTGCAAGAGGCGCTGAAGCTCGGCGACCAGATCGCCGTGATGGCCGATGGTAAGCTCATCCAGTCCGGCCCGCCGGCGGAATTGCTGCTGCGCCCCGCCGACGCCTTCGTTGCCAAGCTGCTCGGCGCTGACAATCCCCTCAGCCGCTATGAGCACGTGCCGGTGTCTGCCCTGCTGGAACCGGCCAATGGCGCGACGGCAGGTCCGGTGGATGCAGGCATGCCCGTCTTGCAGGCGCTAGTGGAACTGGTGCAGACCGGCCAAAACGCGGTCAAGGTCGAACGCGACGGCACCGTCATCGGCCAGGTCTCGCTCGACGGCATCTATCGCCAGTTGCGCGCCAGCGAAGAGCCATCAGACGGCTCGCGCGCACCGGTTGAAGCCTGGTAAGGGAATCTTATGCTCAACGATCTCTGGAAATATCTCCAGAACAAATATATTTGGGATCTGAGCCGACCGGAGAGCATCCCAAACTTGTTCTTCAACCATATCTCCATCGTAGGATGGTCGATGCTGTTCGCGCTGATCATCGCCTTTCCGATTTCGCTGTTGATCACGCGCCATGAACGGCTGTACCTGCCGGTGATCTCGATAGCCGGCGTACTCTATTCCATTCCTAGCGTCGCGCTGCTGGCGGTGTTGGTGCCAACTGTTGGCCTTAATGAGACGACGGTGATCATCGCTTTGGTAGCCTATGCCCAGATCGTCTTGATTCGCAACTTCGTGGCAGCCATCCGCGCCGTTGACCCCGCCTTGCAGGAAGTGGGCCGCGCAATGGGCATGAACGAGATGCAATTGCTCTGGCGCGTCACATTGCCGCTGGCGTTGCCGGTGATCATCGCCGGGCTGCGCGTTGCCACCGTCACCAGCATTGGCATTGCCACCATTGCGCCTGTTGTCAGTGTTCCTGATCTGGGCAGCCTCATCTTCGAGGGATTTGAGCCGTTTTATCCGCCAGAGATCCTCACCGGCGCGCTGCTGAGCACGCTGCTGGCCGTATCCGCAGATCTGGGGTTGCTGGGGCTGCAACGCGCCCTCAGTCGCGGGCGCACTGTCGCGGTTGCTCAACAAGGAGGCATGTGATGAACCCGTTGAGCGGTCTGTGGCAATTCATTCAGAATCCCTATAACGACTACAGTGGTCACACGCAGACGTTCTTTGCCCTATGCCTTGTGGCGCTCTTTTGGGCATTAATCATCGCCATTCCGCTAGGCATCTTGAGCGCGCAGAATCGCTCTCTGGCTTTTGTTGCGACGAACATCAGTGGATTGGGGCGTGCCATTCCCACCATTGCATTTTTCGGCTTTGCCGTCTCGACGCCCTGGCTGGGCATTGGGTTCAAGCCAGCGGTCATATCCCTGATCGTGTTGGGCATTCCACCGATTTTGCTTAACACCATCGCCGGATTGCAAAGCATTGATCCCGCTGTTGTTGATGCAGCGCGCGGCATGGGGATGACAAGACTACAATCTTTGCTGCGCGTACAACTGCCTCTGGTGCTGCCAGTTATTGCCGCTGGGGTGCGGACCTCTGCTGTGCAAATTGTGGCAACTGCGCCACTTGCAGCGATTATCGGTGCTGGAGGCTATGGAGATTATATCCTAGGGGGCATCGGCTTGATCAGCCTGATCGGTCCTGCTGAAGCGCTGGCGGGTGTCATTCCCGTTATCGCCTTGGCGCTCATCACGGAATATGGCTTGGCCGCGCTGCAACGCGCGCTTACCCCGAAAGCGTTGCGCAGGCAGAATGCGCGCGAACTCAGACAAACATCAGCATCCGCAGACGGAAAGGGGGTGGTTGCCGCGTAACATTTCGTGTTCGATTGTCGTTGGTTGAAGTACATGAGAGGGCAAGGTGCTCTTTCATTGCGAAAGTCTGAAAAGGAGCTTTTTCATGCGCGTTTCACGCATGTTCACCATTCCGCTGGCACTCGTCGTCGCCTCCATGCTGCTGTTGAGCGCCTGCGGTTCCAGTAACGCGGGCAGCAGCAAGAATCTGGTTGTTGGCAGCAAAAAAGATGCTGACAGCCAGCTGGAATCTGCAATGTATGAGCTGCTGTTGAAGCATCATGGTTACACGGTCACCTTGAAGGGACAGTTGGATAACACCACAGCGACCCCCGCTATCACCAGTGGGCAGATCGACATCCTCCCGGAATTCACGGGAACCGGCCTCGCCAACCTCGGCCTTCAGACTACATCTAATCCGCAGATGGCTTATCAAGAGGTGAAGCAAGGGTACGAGTCGAAGTATCATATCACCTGGCTTGATCCAGCTTATGGGCTGAATGACGACTATGGCCTCTGCGCCTCGCAAGCTGTGTCACAGAAATACAACCTGCATAACATCTCGGATGTCACAGCGGTTGCCAGCCAGTTGACACTCTATGCGCCGCAAGACGCCATCTCCTCACCCGCTGTGGTTCCAGCGATGGAAAGCACGTATAATCTGCACTTCAAGAAAACGGTGCAGATCGACGTGGAGCTTGGTTTCAACGCAGCGGCGCAGGACCAGGCGAGTGTCAACATTTGCTACACAACGGATTCCAACATCGTTACGCAGAACTTCGTCTTGCTCAAAGACGACAAGAATGCGTTCCCGGTGTATAATCCCGCGCCCATCGTGCGCGACTCGGTGTTGCAGGCGCATCCAGATATTGCTGGCATCCTCAACGTGCTGGCACCGAAGCTGACAACGGATGCCATCAACCCGCTGATCAAGAGCGTGCAGGTTGATAAGCAGCCGGCAGATGTCGTTGCTCAGCAGTGGTTGCAACAGCAGGGTTTGCTGTAGAAGAGGTCGTCGCCGGGCACATCCGCCGGGGGTATCGATTGAAAGCACCATCGCCCCGGCTCGGAATTGCGAACCCCGCCGGACTGTGGTCGAGGCAGATCGCGTGTGGCAAGGAGATCGCCGTGCAAGCGTGGGATTGCTCATCCCCATGCGATGCGCTTTTAACCTGGGCCACAGCCCCGCAGGGGGTTTGTAGATCCGAGCCGGGAGGTTTAGCTCCCGGCGGGCCTGACGGGCCACAATCACGCCATTGTTCCACTCTTTTGCCCTCGCTCCTTGATGCGAGCGGGGGCATCTTTGTCTGCCGGTTCTCGCAACGGATCATAGAATGGCAAGAGAGAGACTCGTTGCGAGAGGAGCCATGCTCACCATGTCTGCCGAACCGTTTGCCATCCCCGCCGACCCCACCCAGCGCGCCGCCCGCGCTGAAGAATTGCGTCACCAGATCGAGCGCGCCAATTACGAATATTACACGCTCGACAATCCAACCCTGAGCGACGCGGAATATGATGCGCTGATGCGCGAGTTGCGCGCCATCGAGGAAGCCGATCCTGAGTTGGTGACGCCCGATTCGCCGACGCAGAAAGTGGGGGCGAAGCCGGCGCAGGGATTCGCCACGCACCGGCACCCGCGCCCGATGCTCAGCCTGGCGAACGCGCGCAACATCGAGGAATTGCGGGCATGGGAAAAACGCGCGCACAACATCCTGCCCGACGCGCATTTCACCTATGATTGCGAATTGAAGATCGACGGGCTGGCGATGGCGCTGACCTATGAGCGCGGGCGGCTCACCATCGGCGCAACGCGGGGCGACGGCATCGAGGGCGAGGACGTGACGGCCAATGTGCGCACAGTGCATGACATCCCACATCAACTGAAAGATGGCAACATTCCAGAGCGCGTGGAGATTCGCGGCGAAATCTATATGCCCATCTCCAGCTTCGAGCAACTGAACAAGGAACTGAGCGCTGAGGCGGCCAAGAAGGTGAATGAGGACGGCACCTCGCCCGCCGCACGCCTTTTCGCCAACCCGCGCAATGCCGCCGCCGGCTCGCTGCGGATGAAGGATTGGCGCGTGACCAAGAGCCGCAACCTGCACTTCTTCGCCTATCAGATCGGGTACATCGAGGGCATGCCGGAGCCGGAAACGCAAAGCGCCGCGCTGGATCTCATCCGCAGTTGGGGCTTTGTGGTGAACCCCCACATCCGTGTGGTGGAATCGTTGGAAGAGGTTGAGGCGTATTGTCTGGAATGGCAGCAGCGCCGCTTTGAGCTGGACTATGAGATCGATGGCTGCGTGATCAAGATCAACGACCGCCACCAGCAGGAAGAATTGGGCGTGGTGGCGCGCGATCCGCGCTGGGCCATCGCCTTCAAATTCCCGCCGATTCAGGCAACGACGGTGCTGCGCGAGATCCGCGTCAACATCGGGCGCACCGGCACGCTCAATCCCTATGCAGTGATGGACCCCGTCGTGATCGGCGGCGTGACGGTGAAACAGGCGTCCTTGCACAACGAAGAAGACATCCAGCGCAAGGATCTGCGCCCCGGCGACACGGTGCTGGTGCAGCGCGCCGGCGACGTGATCCCCCAAGTGGTGAAGCCGATCCTCGAAAAGCGCCCGCTGGACGCCGAGGGCAAGCCCATCGCGCCGCCGTATGAATTGCCGCGCACCTGCCCAGCTTGCGGCGCGCCCGTGCGCAAAGATCCCGATGAAGCGATGGCCTATTGCACCAACCCCATCGAAAAATGCCCCGGCCAGCAGGTGGAATGGATTCGCCATTTCGTCAGCCGGGGCGCGATGGACATCATGAGCGTGGGCGATGAGGTGGTGGCCGCGCTGATCGCCGCCGGCCTCGTCCACGATCCCGCCGATCTCTATAAACTGACGGCAGACGATCTGGCCAAGCTGGACGGCTTCAAGGAAAAGCGCATCGCCAACGCGCTGGCGAGCATCCAAGAGAGCAAGATGCGCCCGCTGGGGCGGTTGCTCTTCGCGCTGGGCATTCGCCACGTGGGCGAGAAAGTGGCGCGCGTGGTCGCCGAACACTTCGGCTCGATGGATGCCCTCATGGCCGCCAGCGCCGAGGAGATCAGCGCGATCCCCGGCGTGGGGCCGGTCATCGGCGAAAGCCTGCACTCCTGGCTGGCCGATTCGCGCAACCAGGCCCTGATTGAGCGCCTTCGCGCCGCTGGCGTGCGCATGACCGCCGATGCCCCAACCGAAAAGCCACAGGGGCCGCTGAGCGGAAAATCCTTCCTGCTGACCGGTCGGCTGGAGCATATGACGCGCGGCCAAGCTGAAGCCGCCTTGCAAGCGCTGGGCGCGACCATCGCCGGCAGCGTCACCAAAACGCTGGACTATCTCATCGTCGGCGCGGACCCCGGCAGCAAGCTCGCCAAAGCCGAAAAGAACAAGGTTGCCATCCGCGACGAAGCCTGGCTGATGGATCTGCTCGCCAACAAGGGCCACGACATCCACGCGCCGGAAAGCGAGGATGAGGAAGATGCATGATATCCTTGCGTTCGCATGCTATACTTCCCGCAGTTGATTCTTTCCTGATGAGGTAGCACGCATGTCCACCGCTGATGCCGAGGAGAGCGGTATGCAAGCCACGTTCACCGATTTTAAGGTATGGCAGATCAACCCGCCACCAAGCTTCACGTATGTGTAACCATCGCTTGCCACCAGCTCATCGGGATTTCTTTTCCGAGCCGGATGGTTTAGCACCCAGCGAGCGCACTCACAACCCGTCGATCAATTCCAGCAGAATGGGATAGGTGAACGCGACCTGTTGGCGGGGTTGCTGCGGATCGATGATATCGTGGATGAGCTTACGCTCCGCGCTGAAGGCATAGTGAATGACGCGAGCGCCGTGTCGCTCCCACTCATAGGCCAAGTGGATGGCGATGGGATTATTCACGGCGGGGTCGGCGTCGTTGGTGACGAGCAGCATCACCCGCGCTTTGGGAGCCTGCCGGCGGGCGGCGCGGCGCACCTCGTCACCCATGCGCAGCATCGCCGCCAGCCCTTTTGTTGCGAAGCCGAAATAGCCATATGGCGGCCCCTCGGTGAACGGTTTGAAGCGTTGCGTCATGATGTTGGGCAGGGCGCGCAGCAGCAGCGTGGCGACGTTGCTCACCGCCTCGTTGCCCACGCGCAACGGCGGCGTGATGCCGAAGGACGGTGCGATGAGGATGCCGGCATCCACTTCCGGGCGGAACTGCGCCAGCCATGCCGCGATCACTCCCCCGGCGGAGATCCCCGCCACCAGCACGCGCTCGCCCAGCCCGCAGGCGATATTGATCACCTGCGTGCCATAGGTTTCCAGCGCGGCGGGGGTTAGCGTTCCCAGCGCCTTCGTGTTGCGATCTTTCAGCCCATTCTTCGGCATGCGCGGGATCAGAACGTTGAAGCCTTTGTCATGCAGCAATTTGCCAAACTGCGCGTATTGCTGCGGGCAATTAGTCATGCCGTGGATCAAGACGATGGCTCGGTCGGTGCGCCGGCCATGATCCAGCAGGGCGGAGCGACAGACGGGATTGACCTCATCATCATCTAACGCTTGCAGCGCGGCGAACTGCTCCAGCGCCTCAGCATAATCTTTCGCGGGAACAACGGGGGGAGACAGGGTAGTGGAAGAGCGGGGCACCGAATCCATCAAGAACCTCCTCAGGGCAAGCGAGCGGCATGAATCAGGCAAAGGAACATCCTCGCTTCCACATGTACTATGCCAGATCGCGGCCATAACATGCCAGTCGCTCTATCTCAGTCTTCATAATCTAGTACTTTATGGATGATCATCTCCTCAATCATTGACAGAAGACCATCATGCCCAATACACTTAAGCTTGTACAACAGATCGCACGGACCGGCGCTCCCCCATCAACGCCCAAAAGGATGGTCTGATGCGATACCCCACCCCCTCCCCATCCTGGGGATGAAGAGGGAAGATCAATACCACTTCGTCGATCGACGCTAACACCTATCCGATCTGTCTCCCCCTCCTGAGCTTTGCAGGGGAGGGGGCCGGGGGTCAGGCCCCCATTGTGTCCCTGGGCTTACGGATGATCCCTCAGTTGTCTTTTGAGGATACGAGTGTGATCATCAAACACCCGAACCATCGCCCCTTGACCGAACCGACCCTGGCGGATGTCGCTGATTTCGAGACGGAAGCATTGCCTTTCGCGCCACATCTGAGCATGGTGGAAGGCGTCAAACACGACGCTGAAACGACCTTGACCCAGCACAGCATCTCCATTGTGCTGCCAGCGTGGAACGAAGCAGACAATATCGAAACGACCACGCGCGCCGTCATTGAGACCATGAGCGTCATCGCGCCGAACTTCGAGGTGATCATCGTCGATGACGGCAGCACCGACGACACCGGAGCCATCGCGGATCGCCTGAGCGCCGAAGATGCGCGCGTGCGCGTCATCCACAATCGCCCCAATCGCGGCTATGGTGGCGCGCTGCGCGCCGGATTCGATGCCGCCGAAAAAGAATACACCTTCTTTATGGATTCCGATGGGCAGTTCGACATCAATGATATTCGCCGGCTGATCTTGCCGATGGAAGCGCAGGAAGCCGATGTCATCCTGGGTTTTCGCGCCCACCGGGCCGATCCACTGGTGCGCAAGCTGAACGCCTGGGCGTGGAAGCGGCTGGTGAGCCTGCTGTTTGGCCTGCACGTGCGCGACATCGACTGCGCCTTCAAGCTCATCCCCACGCGGCTGCTGCGCCAGGCAGCGGTGGAATCCGATGGCGCGATGATCAATACCGAGTTCCTGGCCAAATTCGTCCGCATGGGGGCGACCATGACCCAGGTGCCGGTAGGACATTATCCCCGCGCCAAAGGCAAGGCAACCGGCGCGAGCATCCGCGTGATCTTCAAGGCGTTCCGCGAACTCTTTGCCCTGGCCGGCAAGCTGCGCGCATGGGCACCGGAACGCGACGATGACGATATGCCCATGTCGCCATCCCAGCAATCACAAGCAGCCTTCTATCGGAAATGGCTCAACGATCAGGCTGAGCAGCGCCTCGCCGCGCCCACGTACCGGCTGGATGCCGCAGCGTTCGGCGGCATCCAGCTGAACGGCAAGCGCGTGCAGACATTTTCCCCGCTGCCCAAAGAAGCTTCCGCCGCTGTGACGCTGACGCGGGGCCAGGGCATCGCGGGGGTTACGCTGGTGCTGCTGTGGGTGCTGTGCCTGGCGTTGTGGGGTAGCGCGACGCTCGTCGCCACCCTGGGCATCGTCACGGCGGTCTACCTGGGCGATCTGCTGCTGACGGCCTGGCTGGCGGCGCGCACGCTCAGCCATTCACCGGAAGAGCACATCGACAACGCGGTGGTCCGTAGCCTGCGCGACGCCGCATGGCCGGCCTACACCATCCTCTGCCCGCTCTATCGCGAGACTGAGGTGGTGTCCCAGTTCGTCCAGGCCATGCAGGCACTGGACTACCCAGAGGATCGCCTGCAAATCCTCTTTCTGACAGAAGCGGATGACGCGGCGACGCGCAACGCCATCCTGGCGCTGGGCCTGCCCAAGCACTTCCAGGTGATCACCGTGCCGGACGGCGAGCTGCGCACGAAACCCCGCGCCTGCAACTACGGCCTGCTGCGCGCGACGGGCGATTACATCGTCATCTTCGACGCTGAGGATATCCCCGATCCGTTGCAATTGAAAAAAGCGGTGCTGACCTTCGCCAATCACGGCGACGATCTCGCCTGCGTGCAAGCTAAGCTGAATTTTTATAATCCACGCCAGAACCTGCTGACTCGCTGGTTCACCAACGAATATACGCTGTGGTTTGACCTCACCCTGCCAGGATTGCAACGGCTGCGCTCGGCCCTGCCGCTGGGTGGCACCTCGAACCACTTCCGCGCCGATCTGCTGCGCCAGGTGGGTGCGTGGGATCCTTTCAATGTGACGGAAGACTGCGACCTGGGCTTGCGCCTGGCACAGCACGGGCTACGCACAGTGGTGCTGGACTCGACCACAATGGAAGAAGCGAACTCGCGTCCGAAAAATTGGGTGCGCCAGCGCTCGCGGTGGATCAAAGGCTATCTGCAAACGTACCTGGTGCATATGCGTCGCCCGTTGGACTACATACGCGAGGGCCGCATGCGTGATTTCTTCGCGCTGCAACTGGTGGTGGGGGCGCGCTCGGCCACGCTGTATATCAATCCGTTGATGTGGCTGCTGCTGGGCATCTACCTCGCTTTTCGCGGCGAGGTCGAAACGACCTATCACGCGCTGTATCCCGCGCCCATCTTTTACATGGGCATGATCTGCCTGATCTTCGGCAATTTCCTGTACATCTACACCTACCTGATCGCCTGCGCCAAACGCCGACAGTTCGGGATGATGAAGTGGGCGCTGCTCATCCCCATCTATTGGGCCATGATGAGCGTTGCGGCCTCGGTGGCGCTTTCGCAACTGATCTTCCGCCCCTTCTTCTGGGAAAAAACTCAGCACGGCTTGCATCTGAAGCATGCGCACACCGCCGTCTCGGTGATGGATCTCGGCATGAGCGCCGGCTTCACCGTGGAAAACGCGCACATGGAAGAGTAGGGGGAAGACGAGACGCGAAGAACGCGAAGGGAATGAAGAAACGCGAAGAAATTTTTGCGAGCTTCGTTGCCGCCAGCAAACTTCTTCAAAGATCTTCGCGTCCCTTTCTACAATCTTCGCGGCCTTCGTGTTCCCGTCCCTTCGTCCCAATCTTGTTGATCGCCCGATGAGGAGAAAACATCCCCATGTCGAGTGTTGGAATGCTGTTGCCCGCAGTCAAGAACCGCAGCATCACGCTGGTGCGTCCCGCGTGGTTGCGCTTGCCGCGCGATCCCTGGCTCGTCGCGACGGTGGTGCTGGCGTCACTGTGCAGCATCGGCGCGTTGCTCTACGCCTATCACAACCACCTGACGCTGCTGTATAACGATGCGTATGCTCACCTGCTGATCGCCCGCCGCGTCTTCGATAACGCCACCCCAGGTTTGGCGCAGCTTGGCGGCGTGTGGCTGCCGCTGCCGCACGTGATCATGCTGCCGTTCATCTGGAACAATACCCTGTTTCAGACAGGGCTGGCGGGGAGTTTTTCCTCGATGCCGTGCTATGTCATCGCCGCCACGTTCGTCTTCCTCTCGGCGCGGCGCATGACGGGCAACAGCCGGGCGAGCTTCATCGGCGCGCTGGCCTTCATCCTGAATCCCGGCGTGCTGTATATGCAGACGACGCCGCTGACCGAGCCGGTGTTGATCGCTACCATGACGGCGGCGTGCTATTTTTTCCTGGCGTGGGTGCAGGACGACCAGCCGCGCCAGTTGGTCTGGGCCGCGCTCTGCACCAGCCTGGCATCGCTGGGGCGCTATGACGGCTGGTTTCTGTATGTTGTCTTCCTGGGCTGCATCGTCGTCATCGATCTGCAAAAGCGCCGCGCCCGCAAGCAGGTGGAAGATCACCTGTTGCTCTTCGGTAGCCTGGGGGGATTGGGCATCGCATTGTGGTTGCTGTGGTGCCAGGTGATCTTCGGCAATTTCCTGTATTTCCAGAGCGGCATCTATTCCTCCCAAGCACAGCAGATGCTCGTCTTGCAGTCCGGCAACCTGGATACCTATCACAATCTCTTGCAGTCGTTCCGCCACTTTCTCTTCGCCTCGGCGGAAACAGCGGGACCGACGCTGCTGGCGCTGGCCATCATCGGCTTGATCGCGCTGCTGGGACGCAAGCGGCTGGGGCCGGAGGCCGTTGGCGCGTTGCCTTTCGTCGCCCCATTCGCCTTCTATGTGGTGGCGCTCTTCACCGGGCAGGCGGTCATTATGGTGCCGGGTGCGCTGCCCGCGCATGCCACCAGCCTCTTTTACAATGCCCGTTATGGCACGGAGATCGTCGCGCCGGTGGCCTTCTTCATCGCGACGCTGGCGGGTAAGCGCATCTGGCTGCATCTGGCCTTCGCGGCGGTGATTCTGGCGCAAGTGGTCCTGACGGCGCACGGCGGCATCATCGCCCTGCAAGACGGCCAATATGGCGCTTCTTGCGCGGCGGATCGCGCCACCGTGAACTATCTGGCCGGCCACTATGCCGGCGGGCTGATTCTGGAAGACACCTATTACAAGAATCCGCAGAACTACGCGCTGGCCGCGCACCTGGATCTTAAGGATATCGTCTATCAAGGCTCCGGCGCAGAGTGGGATGCCGCGCTGGCGAACCCCTCCGGCACGGTGGACTGGATCGTGCTGCACCAGGGCGATCTCGTTTCCCAGCACCTCGACACCAGCTCGCTCAGTTTCCTGGCGCAGTTCACTCCAGTGGCACAAGACAGCGACGGCGTGATCCTGTATCACCGCACTGCCGCGCCCCTGGCGAATAACCCTCTCCCCGCAAGCGAGACGCACCAGCACGCGCTGTGCCCATCATCCCAGCGGTAAGGGACGGGAACGCGAAGATAAACGAAGGAGGCGAAGAGACGCGAAGGATGATTTGGGGAAAACAACAGAGGCTCTGAACCTCTTCACAATCTTCGTGTCCCCTCTTGGCCTTCGCGTTCCCGTCCGCATCTCTTCTACAAAGGAAACTTTCCCCATTATGGCTTC
>JAJPKG010000159.1 GCA_021323815.1 Pseudomonadota bacterium | reverse complement strand
TGTTGCTGACGGCCCTGACCCAGATGTTTCGTCTGGCGCGTCTGGGCAATGGCGAGCAGGGTAATGCGGCGTGGCGCGTGGCACAGGCGCGCTTGCTCTTTCTGGTGAAGACGGGGGTCATCACGCTCATGGGGGCGATTGCGATTATCACCACCCTCAGGGCAGACAACAGTCAGGCTCCCTCATGGCTGATCAGGGCATTGCCCATTGCCTTGTTGGTCATCGTTTTTGTGGGTATCGGCGTCATCTATGCGCGCTATGGACAGAGTGGTTGGCGCGTCACCGCAGCCGCGGAAACACGCGCCGTGGGCGACGGCACACCGGACGATCACTGGATTGGTGGCATCATCTATTACAATCCGAGCGATCCGGCGCTGTTCGTGGAACGGCGGATGGGCATGGGCGTCACGTTGAACTTTGGCCGCCCGGCGAGTTGGTTGATCTTGATCGCCATCCTCGCCGTGCCCATCGGAATTTCGGTGTTTGCCCTGGTGACGACCCACCACCGATAACCGGCATCCTGACTGTCTCGTGCTGGTCGATATCCGCGGTCATCTGCACTGGCGGCGGCATGCCTCGTCCCCAGCGCGTCTCATGCATGGCGCACATGTCGCGCCAGGGCGGCACCGCCGCGCCACAGAGGATGCAATGATGGGGTTGGGGAGCGCAGCGTCTGCCCACCGGGGCAGATTCCCCGCAGCGCCCGCCCGCCGGGGGATCGAATCCCCCGGCTCGAAAGACAAAGCCCGTCCGGGCTACGGTTGGCAGGGATCGCGTCGAATAACGATTTGTGGCATCGGGATCATGATCATGTATCGATGGATGATCCTGTTGAACCGCTCTTATTTCCATTCCATATCGCTCATCTTCCCATCCATGTTCCCGTTCGGCCACAGCCCGGAGGGCTTCGTTTCTCGAGCCGGGGGATTCGATCCCCCGGCGCTCTCGCCGCATCGTATCCTTCACCGCTGGCGCGTGCAGCGTCGTTTTCTGGTCGATGGGCGGGTTATAGCGCGGCAGCACACGGCGCAGCAGCAACGCGCCCGATTCACGATGAACTTGTGCCATCTCCACTGTCGCGGGCGCGGGTGGCTCAATGGCAATGCGCTGACGGGCGGGCATGGCGTGATGCTCCTGAGACAAAATGATCATTTCGAGCATATCGCTTGTCATGCTGTTGTGACCAGGGCCATCGGTCCTCAGGTCGTGTGCTATGCTACTCTCTGTGAGCAGAACGAAATTGTAAAGGGACCATATCCATAATGGCAAGCGTCGAACAAGTTGATATCCCCGCGCCGCATGGCATCTTGGAAGGTCTGCTGCGCGTCGATGCAGCGGTGCCGCCCGCGCCGCTGGCCGCGCTGGTGTGCCATCCGCACCCACTGGGGCAGGGGACCATGCACAACAAGGTCGTTTTTACGCTGGCAAAGGCACTCAATGCGGCAGGCGTGCCGGCGTTGCGCTTCAACTTTCGCGGTGTGGGCCGCAGCACGGGCGCGTATGCCAATGGCATTGGCGAGAGCGAAGACGTGCGCACGGCGCTGGACTGGCTGGCGGCACGCTATCCCCAGACGCCGTTGCTGCTGGCGGGCTTTTCTTTTGGCGCGTGGGTGGGATTGCCGGTCGGCTGCGCGGATGCACGCGTGACGCATCTGCTCGGCGCGGGCGTCCCCACCGGCACGCTGGATGTCGCCCCGCTGGATGAGTGCCGCAAACCCAAACTCATCGTGCAGGGCGCGCAGGACGAATACAGCCCCCTGCCGGCGCTGCACGCCTGGTATGCCGGTGTCGCGGAACCCAAGACGTTGCGCGTCATCGACGACACGTCGCACTTTTTCACCGGCAAGCTCGATGAACTGGCTGCCATTGTCACAACATGGGTGAGAGAGAGGCTTCGTGCGTGATGATGGATCATGATTTCGGCACCCAATCAACGTTCGGTTTGAGTGAGGCAAGCAGATAGCGCACCTGATCGAAGGTCAGCGAGCTTGAGATGGTCACGTTCAGTCCATTAATCGTCTGCTGGCATGTGGCGATGGGCGCGTTGCCTGATTGCTCGGCGTCGCACTGTGGCTGAGGGATATCTTGCGATTTTGGCACTTCGGCGATGCTGAGCGCGCCGGTAGTGGCAAGCGCATAAAGGACGGTGAAGCGGCTGCCGAACGTTGGATTGCGCACCACGCCGCCACCGGAAACGAGACAGGCGTCTTTGGGGATCAGCGGCGGCAATTCGACGGTGAAGCCCAGCAGGGGTTTCGCCTGCGCCCAGCTGGGCAAAATGCTGGGGGGAGCGGTGCCGTCATCCTCGAAGGCGATGGTTGGCGTGCTGCACCAGCGCACCGCTGAGGGCGCGATGCCCGCGAACGGCGCGGTTGTGCTGGTGCGCGTGCTGGAACTGCCGCAACCCGCCAGGGCGCAAACGCCCAGCATCATGACTATCCCCAACGCCATCCGGCTCATGCTGCCAAGCCCCCGTCGCATTCGTTCGCATCTCAACCGCTGGATGGCATTATAGCGCACAATATGCTGAGAGCGCGATCTGTAGGGATCGCGCTGCGGATGACTGCGGCATCCGGTTCGCCCTTATTTACGCGCTGATGATCCTTTCTGCATGTCTGGCGTTCCCCAAAGGGAGCCTCATCTGATCCTTGATGATCCTTTTCGTTGCCGCCTTTTAACCAGCACGCCATCACCGTGTATGTGCGTGCCGGCTTCCGCACAACGCGCCGCGCCCTGCGCTTCGTCAATGGCCGCTTCGTGTGGCATGGAGAAATGTGCGCTCAGGCAGCTTGACCACGCGTGACGTTTTGCCACTCTCTTTTGTTTAGTATGTAAATCAGCAGAACGAAAGGGGTCATGTCATGGCAGCACCACCTCTTGTTTGCTTGCGCTGCGGGCGGTTTTCGCCTGCGGGAACGCGCTATTGCCCGAATTGTGGCGAACCACTTGATCCCGCCCTCATCAAAGAACTGAACGATCTCTATCATCTGCTGCTTACGCTGGACCAGCGCATCGCGGTGGGCCAGGGAGCAATGACGCTGACCGAGCTGCGCGATGAGCTACGCACCACCTATGAAACGCTGCGCAAACAGCCCCCAGCAGCGGGTGTGAGTATGGCAACCGCGCCGGTGAGGGACACCGCAGCCACCACACCGTCAATTTCGGTGCCCGCCACGCCTAGACCAACGCCCGCTAGGCCTAGATCAACCATAACTGGTGGCGTTGGCGCGGGCATGTCGCAGGTCGCCCCAGCGGGACCGGCATTTTCGTGGAGCGCGTTCATCGCGGATCAAGCCATTGCCATCATGGCCTATCTGGGCGGCTTTTTGCTGCTGATAGCCGTGCTCAGCTTCGAGATCGCCGGGTTGCCTGGTCTGGGTGACACCGCGAAGCTGGTCGCTGTTGTCGTTGTGTATCTGCTGTTCGGCATCCTCGGCACGCAGCTGCGTCGGGTGGCGCGCCTGCGCACCGTCGGCGGCGCGTATCTGGGTGTTTTCGCGCTGCTGACACCGTTGGTGGCATTGGCGGTGTATCTCTTTGCCCTGCGCGGCCTGGGGCTTTCGGTGGTGGGGATGCTCACTATCGGTGCCGGCTATGCCACCTGCATTTACCTGGTTCTGGCGTGGCGCACGCGCTTCGCTACCTATGGCTATCTTGGCTGGAGTGCGCTGACCGTCTGTGCGCTGGCGGCGATCTCATGGGCGCAGGCACCCCAAGAATGGTGGGTGGGCGCGCTCGGTGCTGCCGCGTTGGTGATGCTGGGTGCGCGGCTGCTCGCGCCCCAACAGCGCGCCCTGGGCGAGTCGGCGCTGGTGGTGGCGACGCTTGTCTCTGCTGCCGCGCTGCTCGGCGAGATCGTTCTGGCACTGTCTACCTGGAACATCGCTATCACGCCGATTTTTGATCGGGCAGCGACCGCCATCGACACCGGCGTGCTGCTGCTGCTGGCGCTGCTGTGGGGACGTTACCTGCGCTCGCGTGCCTGGCAAAATCCCGCAAACCGGCAAGGGTTTGTTGATTTGATGGATTGGCTGGCGGCGGCGCTGGCGGCACAGACGGTGATGTCCGTTGCCCACTGGGCACAGGTGGATCGCCCGACGCAGGCTGTGATTATGGCCGCGCTGGGCGTGGCCGAGGGCGCGGGAGCCGTCGCAACAAAGCAACTCAAACGCGAAGGAAACAAGTTGCGCCTGGGCCTGGAAGGTTTGGCATTGGCGTTACCGACACTGGGCGCGCTGACCGTCTTCTCCGCTCCTGATCCCAACTGGGCGCTGGCCCTTGCGCTGGGATTTGCTACAGTGACGACGCTGCTCACCAGCCGGTTGGACCATCTGCCGGGATGGATTCTGGTTGCCGGGCTGTTCGCTTCGTTGGCCTATCGGGTCACGGTGCTAGGCGTCCTTGCCGTCAACGCGACGGTGCTGCCTGACGTGCATCAGAGAACGCTGATTTTTGCCGCCAGCGAATTTGGATTCACGCTGGCGCTGGTGGGCATCGCGCTGATGCTTGGTTTCGGCGCGGCGCTGCGTGCCGAGCGCTTCATGATGCACGCGGTTGCGCTGGGCAACGCGCTGTATGTCACCAACATCATGCTTCGCTCCTTGCCCCAGGACCATGCTTTGCAATTGAGTGTGCTGGCGGTGTTCGCAGCGGCAGCATATCTGGCGGCGGTGCAGCAGCGGGCGGCAGCAATGACAGCAGCGGCGACCTTCTTTGGCCTGGTGGCGACAGCGGTGTTACCCTCGCCAAACTATGTGGCCACGCTGGCTGTCACCGGCGGCGCGGCAGTTGCCGGGGCAATCGTCAGCCGGATCTTCGCCACGCGCTGGGGCGTGGCCCTCTATGCGCTGGGGATAGGCGCGTCGCTCTTTGCCACCGCGCGCACTACACCCTTTGATCAAATACACGTTGCGGTATCGTTGCTGATCTTTGCGGCGGCGGCATACATCCTGGCGGCGCTGGAACGCGCCCCGCTGGCTGGCATCGTCCCCGTGCTCTATGCCACCGGCGCGGTGCTGGCACACCCCGATTCCCATTTCCTGCTGCCGCTGGCGCTGATCGTATCGGCGATGGGATTGGTCATCGGGCGCGTGGGCGGGCCGCGCTGGTTGTGGCCGCCTTATGCTGCCGCAGCCGTCGCGGCAGTGGGTACGACGGTGCAATCCGCAGGCGATTTGCGCTTCGAAACGCTTTCCCTGGCGGCGTTTTTCGTGACGGCCTATGTCATCGCGGCGGTGGAAGCGCAGCTGGAAGTGCTGGTGAGCGCATTCGTCATCGGCGCGGGAGCGCTGGCCGTTGGATCATCGTGGCAGCATGTCGCAAGCTGGCAGGCGCGGCTCGCCTTTGCCGCGCTGGCGTTTGGCTATGCCGCGCTGAGCTACCTCTGGCGCGTGCTGCCCTGGCTGGGGACGCAGGAGACGTTGCGCGGCGCGTGGTGGGCGACGACCCCTGGCACGACAGTGGATGCGCGGCTTGCCGGGGTGCAGCTGCATCGCTGGGCGGGGATCATCCTCGCCGCCGGCACGGCACTGGTCGCGTGCATCGGACCGGGCGGTTTCGTCAGCCACCTGCCGGAAACGCAAGCCGCTGTCGTCATCTTGCTGGCACTGGGGGCGATGCTGGTGTGGCGCAGCTTCGACCGCGAAGCCATCCTCGCTCGCCCACGCTTGCTGTGGTATGTGGCGGGGGAATGCCTGGCGCTGGCGATCACCTGGGAGGCGCGCTGGCTCGGCGCGGACAACATGCAGGCTTTCGTGCTGGCCCCCGGCAGCTATCACCTGATCGTTGGGGCGCTGCTGCCGGTGGACGACACGCTGGGCCGCCCGGTGCAACTGGGGCGCGCGGCCTCGGTGCTGGGATCGCTGCTGTTGCTGGCTCCGTCCTTGCTGCAATCCTTCCAGACCGATCCCAACTGGGTCTATGCCCTGGCACTGGCGGCAGAGGCGGTGATCATCGTCGGCATCGGCGTGGGCACGCGCACCCGCATGCTGGTGTTGATCGGTTCCAGCTTCGTTGGTCTGGCGGCGCTGCGGGGGGCGATCCTCGCCTTCCAATCAGGTACCGTTGCGGTGGTCATCGGTTTGCTGGCGGCGCTGCTGATGGGCAGCGCAACCTGGCTGAGCCTGAGAGCGCGGGGACAAGGAACTGGGCAGCAACCTGGCACGCCCACCGGGAGCTAAGCCTCCCGGCTCGGAACAGAAGCCCTGCTGGGCTGGAAGAAGATGCGAGCGCGTAGGGGCGATGAAGGGTGCTCAAACCAGGCCGGCGTTGCCCTGACAAGCGAGGGGATGCATTCATTCTGTAGAGGGCGAGGCATGCCTCGCCCTCGCCAACAGTGAGAAACGTTCGTTTGTTACGCGCCACATATATTCATCATCTCCAGCGCATAGCGGATCTCGCTCCGCACTTCCGGCTCTGGCTCATCGGCCAGAGCGGATTGCAGGGCGGCGCGGGCTTCTTCGCCGCCGATGCGGCCCAGCGCCCAGGCGGCATGCCCCCGCACCAGCGCTTCCTCATGACGCAGCGCGTTGATAAGCGCGGGAACGGCGACCGGATCGCCCAGGTTGCCCAGTGCGATGCAAACATTGCGCAGCAATCCCCGGCGCTTGGCGCGTTTGATGGGGCTGTTGCGGAAACGCTCGCGGAACTCATCTTCGGTGATGCTGAGCAGCGGGATGAGCGCGGGGCTGGCGCTTTCCGGCGTGCGGGGAGCGAACATGGCGCGGCGCGCTTCGCCGGCACTGCCCGGCCCCAGCTTGCCACGCGCCCGCAGCCGGCGTTCCACCACCTGATTCACCGGGCAAACCTGCTGGCAGATGTCGCAGCCAAAGATCAGATTGTCGATGAGCGGGCGCAGTTCCAGCGGGATCGCGCCGCGATGCTCGATGGTGAGATAACTGATGCAGCGCGTCGCATCCAGCACGCCGGGGGCGACGAAGGCATTGGTGGGGCACGCTTCCAGGCACTTTGTGCAGTGGCCGCAAGACGCTGCGATGGGCGGATCGGGCGCGAGATCCAGCGCGGTGACGATCTCGGCGAGGAAGAGCCACGAGCCCCAGCCCCGCGTGAGGATGTTCGTGTTCTTGCCGAACCAGCCCAGGCCGGATCGTTCGGCCACAGCGCGATCCACCATCCGCCCGGTGTCCACGAACAGACGCGTCTCGGCGTCACCGTCTTCTTCCGCTGCAATCCGCCGGATCTCTTCAACCACGTGAGCCAGCCGCTGGCGGATGACGGCGTGATAGTCATCGCCCCAGGCATAGCACGACACCTGGCCATGCGGATCGCCCGGCGTGGTGAGGTCGCGGGGAGCATCGGTCAGATAAAACGTGCCGAGCGCGATGACGGAACGCGCCTGGGGCAGCAAAGCGCGCGGATCGGCAGCAACCTCGGCACGCTCACTGGTGAACCACTCCATGCCCGCGAAAAAGCCCAGCGCCACGCGCTCTTGAATGGCTCGTCGCGCGGCGGGAAAGGGTTCTGCGCTGGTGATGCGCACCAGATCGAAGCCGATCGCTTCCGCCGCATCCTTGATGCGCTGTGTGCGTGCTCGTTGCGCGGCTTGCTCCGATGCAGATATAGGTGGTTCGGGCATGGTCACGATGGTATTTCCTGGGCATCAAGTTGCATCTGTTGTCTCATACCAACTATACTACAGGCGCGACGAATGGCGCGATATCGCTGCTCGCCGTGCTGCCGCACGCTCAGCGACACAGGAACCATGCTGACGAAGGAGATTTCATCATGCGCCCGCGCGACGCCAACGCCGATCCCTCGCAATCGTTGATCGCCAACCGCCCGAAATCACGGTTGCCGGAAGGATATACGCCCAATAGCACATTGCCCCCCGGTTACATGCCGCCACGCCGCGATCTGCAAAAGACGGGCGCAGTGGCGCGCCAGTCTGAGCGCCCATCCCTCACGCGCCGGCAAATTCTGCTGCTGGGGGTGGGCGGCATCGCTGTCGTGGTCATTGTCGCGCTCGCCGCGACACTCCTCATCAGCGCGGTGTTCGTGCAAAACTCGCTGGGTGGCCCGGAAACAACCATCGATTCCTTTTATAGCGCCCTGAAACAGCAAAATTACGCGCTCGCCTATAGCCAGCTTTCGCCAGCGCAAAAGAACGCGCAGAGCGAGGCTGTCTTCGCCAGTCATTACCAGCAGATCGACGCGCAAGATGGTGCCGTGAGTGATTTCACCATCGAGCAATCCAGCATCAATGGTGATCGCGCGACGGCGGAAGTCCAGGTGACGCGCACGACCTTGCAAAACCAGACCGCGACGTATACCTATTCCCTGGATACCCTGAAGTTGGTGCAGGACAATGGCACCTGGGCCATAGACTCCATCACGTCCAAGACGCTGGCGATCACCCCCACGCCCCTCTCATGAGCCGGCGCGCAGCATCTCCAGCACGGCCTGCAATGATGCGGCGCGGGCGGTGACAGGTGGGAAGGCGAGGCCTGCCGTATAGGCGTTTGGCACAGCGATGACGGGCATGGCGGCGGCGTTGGCGGCGGCGACGCCGTTGGGGGCATCTTCCAGCACCAGGCAGCGTTGGGGCGGCATATTCAGGCGGCGCGAGGCTTCCTGAAAGATATCCGGCGCGGGCTTGCCGTGCGGCACCTGCTCGCCGGTGACGCGAATTGCGAACGCATCGGCCAGCCCCACTGCTTGCAGGCACGCGGCGGCATAATCTCCCAGGCCGGATGTCGCCAGGGCATGGGGAATCCCTTGCTGCACCAGCCATGCGACAAGCTCGCGCGCGCCGGGCATCGGCTGCAAATGGTCGCGCACCAGCGCCAGCATGCGCTCGCTCTTCTCCCGCACCAATTCCGGCACCGTCGCGGCCACGTGATAGCGCTGGATAAGCAATTCGGCGTCCTCGTCTATGCGCAACCCGAACATGTCATCGAAGTCTTTGGGTTGCAGCATGATGCCATAGCCGGCCAGCGTCGCGCGCCACGCCTCGGTGGAAAGCCCCTCGCTGTCGATGAGCAGTCCGTCCATATCACAGATGACGGCATCAATGGGGATATTCGAGATGGTGGGCATTGATCATCCTTTTCAGCAACAAAAAAGCGGGCCGACCACAAAGGCAGCCCGCTTTATCTATGTCAGGATATCCCATGACGCGAGGGCAAACGCCCCCACGTCATGAAGCACCCCAAATGAACGCGACTTAACCGCGCAGGCGCTCTAACACCTTTGGCTGGCGCAGTTTGGCCAGCGCGCCGGCTTCGATCTGGCGCACGCGTTCGCGCGTGATGCCAAGCTGGCGTCCGACCTGTTCCAGCGGATAGGTGTGGCCGTTGCCCAGACCGAAGCGCAGTTCCAGCACGAGTTGCTCGCGCGGGGTCAGCACATCGGCCAGCACATCGCGCACCTCTTGGGTGAGCGTGTGAGCGGTGGCGGCCTCTTCGGGCGAAGTGCTGGCTTCATCGGCGAGCACGTCGCCGAGTTCCTGCTCTTCGTCCTCGCCGACGGGCGATTCGAGCGAGATGGGCGCGCCTGGGGCGGACTCCAACTCGTGCAGGCGATGCACCTCGATGCCCACCGCTTGCGCCAATTCCTCTTCCGTCGGCTCGCGGCCCAGTTCCTGCACCAGGCGCTGGCGCTCGCGGCGCACGCGGTTGAGGGCGGTGTTCACATAGACCGGAAGCCGAATGGCGCGCCCTTTGTCCGCCACCGCACGGCTGATGGCCTGGCGAATCCACCAGGTTGCATGCGTGCTGAAGCGGTGGCCACGCCGCCAGTCATAGCGCTGCACCGCGCGCATGAGGCCGATGTTGCCCTCTTGAATCAGATCAAGCAGGGTCAAGCCGCGACCTACATAGCGCTTGGCGATGCTGACAACCAGACGGAGATTGGCCAGCACGAATTGCTGCACCGCCTCTTTGTCGCCGCGCTCGATGCGCTTGGCAAGCTCTATCTCCTGGGTGTGGCTGAGCATGGGAACCCGACCGATTTCTCGCAGGTACGCGGTGATCGCGTCGATCTCGCCTTCGCCGCGCGCGTCGGCGGCGTGGGCGTTGTCGTGCGAGCGATGCAATCGGTCAAGGCCCAGTTCGACCTCATCCGGCAGATCCACAAGGGAAGTGGTATCGGTTTCCATGGCCTGGATCTCATCCTCAAGGTCCTCATCGTCCCGGAACTGGTCGAGGTCATCGTCATCGTCGATGATGTCGATATCTTCGGCCTGGAGCCGGTCGATCGCCTCGTTCAAGTCAACGAGTTCCGCGATCTCGAAGGTGGCGTCGGCACCAGACTTGGACCCACGAGTCTGGCGCTGACTGACGCCGCGCGGGCGCGAAGCACGCAATGCGGCTTCGACCTCCTCGCGGCGTACCCATCCGCGTTCGCGCCCCTGCGCGAGCAACTGCTCGAACTGGGTGCGAGCCTGTTCTGACGACGGCAGCGCAGCGGTTGGGGACACCTGCTTCTTGGAAGACCGCTTGGGCTGTGTCGTCGTTTCGGTTGTCTCCTGTTTCTTCTTACGTGGCATCGTCGTTCTTCCGTCGCCCGGCACTGCAACCGCTCTCTCTACGGGAGGCCAACGGCGTTGATTGATCGGGACAGAGACTGCTCGGTAACGCCCAGAATCTCGTTTTTCCCATTCGTCTACTACTTCAATGTACTACTGGTAAGGGATGGTTTCATGGGTTTTCAGGATCACACACCTATCCAACGAAACCTGATTTCTCTTGGGTATTGCGGGCATCAACGCCGCACCAGGGGCCGTGGAACGGCCACAAGGATATAACGTTCGTCCTAACCCATTTGTCACACGTGCGGTTTAGGGTGTTCATAACTTTCACCCGTCGGCGTCCTCAGCCGGCAATTTGTGCGCCCATCATCAGAAGGATGGCGGGGGTGCGAAGACACTCTCGCCCGATCAGCGGGGATCTGCGAGTTGTAGCGGCACCGGTCTTGATTGGGCGCAATAATGACTGCGAGAGATGCAAGAAGGGTGCCAATTCAAGGGGAGATGCCACTACGACGCCTACAGATATCCCGTATTCTGTATTATACCATATCGCAGCCAAGATTGCACGACTTTTTGCCCCAAATGTCCTGGGGAACTGTAAAAAATGTGATCTATACGACAAACCCCCAGCGCCATCAGGGTCACTGAGGGAAGCGGTGAGCCAAAAGAAGAGCGGAGAGAGGAAGAGGAGACGTGCGAGTTTGCCGAGCCGAAGGAGGGGAGCTAAGCCGTTCGGTCATTAGTACGGCTAAGCTACACACGTTACCGTGCGACGACCTGCCGCCTATCGAGCTGGTGATCTGCCAGCGACCTTATCTGGTG
>JAJPKG010000002.1 GCA_021323815.1 Pseudomonadota bacterium | reverse complement strand
GCTGGATCGGCTGATTGGCTCGCTGCGGTTCTCGGCGCACGTCCTGTGGCAGTATGGGCCACGCCAGGCACTCGACGCGGCGTATGCGTTGCTGCATGAGATGTGGGGGGATGAGGGGGCCTTCGCCGCTCTTACCTGGCAGCTGGCACAATTGCATTTGTGTGTCGATGTCGCTCACTTCCAGCCACACGCCGGGGATCTGGACCGGGTGCTGACGCATGCGCGCAAGAAGGCGTTGCATGTGCCGTCAGTTGATGAGGAAGAGACACCGTATCCCTCGGCAGATGACGTTGACGCCGATCTGCTGATGCTGCCGGATGATTGGGATGATCTGGGCATAGCGGAGATCTGCCCTGATGAGGGCTACGACGAGGATGTGTGGGATGAGGACCAGGACGGTGCCGACGCCGATGAGGCGGATGAGGCAACGTCGCCGCTTGAAGAAGCCGGGGCGAAAGTGTACCTCTACGCTAAACGGGCGTCGGGGTTCGCCTTTGCCTCGGCCAAAGCGCCGCTCTCTGGGGTGTGGTATGACAAGGAACTGGAAGAACGGCTTTCGGGCAAAACCTGGATGCGGGTGATTCATGAGGCAGGGGGCTGGCGTCCGGGCATGCCGTTGTACCGGGTCGAGGTTCGTTTTGGCAATGAGTGCTTGCGTGAGATGCAGCATGGGGCGGCTGATGCAGCGTGGGTGCGCGATCCCTGGCAGGCATTGGAGCATCTCAACGATTATTGGGCGTATGGGGTGGGCTTGCCGGATGAGCAGGATCATGCGCCTGATGTGACCCATCGGGGGTGGATGCGGCTGGCGGTGCCGGTGGGGGAGAAACGCTCGCAGTGGCCGACCGATCCAGTGTGGCAGATTATCCAGCGCGCGGATTTCGGGCAAGGGCAGCCGCCGATGCCGTTGCTGCGTAAGGCGGCGGTGGTGCATGATCCTCAGGCGATTGACGCGGAGATCTACGGTTTGCTCAAACTGCGCTCAGTGGTGCACCGGCGGCAGATGGATGCGTCGCTCACGCTGTCGATGGAACTGCGGTCCTTTGTGCAGGCGATTGAGGACTGGATTGAACGAACCGGGCGTGAGGATTATTGGCGGGAAGTGCGTGAGAAGGCGCGGAGCCTCGGCCAGCCGGTGCCGATGCTTCCTGATGGGGTGTTGCTTTCCAGTCGAGGGAATGTGCTCAGCGGTTTGTGAGACATTCAGGTAACGGAGGGAACGTGGATGGAACGGACCACGCGCTCGCCAGTGGCGAGTAACGAGAAACAGCCACCTATCAAGTTGCTGTATACAGTAAACGAAGCGGCTCAGGCGCTTAGTCTGAGCCGTGCTTTTTTATACAGGCTGATGCAGCGTGGAGAGCTAGCAAGCCTCAAATTGGATGGGGTGCGGCGCATCACCTGGAGGCAGTTGCAGGCATTTGTTGAGCGGCTAGAGTCGGATAACGGAGGGTTAAGCGATGGTGAAACATCGAGGTCATAACGAAGGCACCATTACTCAACGTGCTGATGGTCGGTGGGAGGCTCGTGTGAGTCTCCCTGATGGAAAGCGCAAGTCTATTTATGGAAAGACTCGCCGCGAGGTTGAGAAAAAGCTGCGAGATATTCTTAACGATTTGGAAAGAGGCTTGCTTCCACCTGACGGTCGCCAAACAGTTGAGCAGTTTCTTACTTACTGGCTCCAATCTGTTGCACATGATATCGAGCCAAGTACGCTTCGTATCTATGGCTTCCATATTCGACGTTTCCTTAAAGGATTCAGTGGGTTGCCATTGTCCAGGTTAACACCTCAGCAGGTGCAGGTATTTTACGCGAGGATGATTTCAGATGGGCTAGCACCAACCACAGTTAATCGGATGCATGCCGTTCTGAAACAAGCCATAAATGATGCGATGCGTCTTGGTATTGTTCCTCGCAATATCTTTGAGGTGGTCAGGCCGCCACGTTATGAACCTGAGCCGAAACAGGTTCTTACTGAGGAACAGGCGCGACAACTATTGGAGGCTGTGAGAGGGGACCGTTTAGAAGCCTTGTATGTTTTGGTTCTTGCTACCGGCCTACGGGAGGGGGAACTGTTCGCCTTGCAATGGCAAGATATCAATTTTGATGAGGGTACTTTAGAGGTTCGACAGGGATTACAGCGTACTCCTGACGGATATCGGATACGTAATCCCAAAACACGTACTTCTAAACGAACGATTGCTCTTGCTTCTCATGTTGTTGAGGCATTGCGAGAGCATCGACAACGACAGGAATTGGAGAAACGGGTACTGGGCGAGATCTGGGATAATACCTATGATTTGGTGTTTCCCAATGCCTTTGGGCGTCCCAAAAAACCGGCGAATTTCATCAGGAAGCAATTTCCTCGCGTGCTTGCAAAGGCTGGTTTGCCTGATATCAATTTCCACGATTTGCGTCACACAGCAGCTACGCTTCTGTTAAGACGTGGGGTACATATCAAGGTGGTGTCGGAGATGCTGGGGCATGCAAGTGTAGGAATCACACTTGGGATTTATGCTCATGTTTTACCGAACATGCAACGCGATGCGGCTGATATGGCTGCTAAGATGTTCGGTAGAAAAAAGAGCGAATAGCTTTTGTCGTCAGTTTTGTCGTCAAATTCGTGCCTTGCGCTCACCGCTGCTGGTGTGATATAGTGTCGGCAGATGCGGGTATGGTATAATGGTAGTACACGTGCCTTCCAAGCATGGGGCGCGAGTTCGATTCTCGCTACCCGCACCAGCCAGATGAGGGTCATCTCCCATAGCAGGAGATGAACCTCGTGTTCTGTTATCCACTTCAAGACGCGCGCTTTCCCCCTGACCGATTGTTTCGTCACCCAAAGGGATGGGGTGGCTTGCGGCCCGCTGGTCCGGCGTGATATACTGGCTGGGTGTAGATAAACTGTCAAGCCTGCCTTGACATCCTGCGCGGTAGCTCCTTTTTGTGAGGAGAGGATCGCAACAAATGTATGCGGCGTCATCCTCGGTCGCGCAGCGTGAGCATATCCCCAGTGGCTAGAAACGAGCAAAGGATCGCCGTGAAGAAGTATAAACTCAAGACCCATAAAGGCACCGCCAAACGGATTCGCGCGACGGGGAGCGGCAAGAAGTTCGTCCATTTCAAAATGGCGCGCAACCATCATCGCCGCAACAACACCGGTCGCATCTCGCGTGCGCTGGATAAAACCCTCGTCCTGGACGAAGGCAACGCGCGCAAGATGAAGCGGCTGCTGCCTTACGTGTAGGTGCCGGTCCGCCCCTGTTTGGGGCGGCGCGGTCAGTGACGCCAACATGGTCGCGTGCTGGCCGCGTGTTTTTTGTCAGATTGACGGGTCGAACGGCCCGCGACTCTCATGATTGAGGAAGTAAAGAACCATGCCTCGCGTCAAACGTGGCGTTACCGCCCGCAAGAAACATAAGAAGGTCCTCGAACTCGCCGAAGGGCATCGTAATGCGCGCAACCGTCGTTTGCGCGTCGCCCGTGAATCGGTGATGAAGGCGCTGTC
>JAJPKG010000340.1 GCA_021323815.1 Pseudomonadota bacterium | reverse complement strand
TGCCGGTGCGGCGCACGAATTCCAGGTTGCCGCGAATGGTGGTGAGGGGAGCGCGCAACTCATGCGAGGCATCCATGATGAACTGGCGCTGGCGCAGATCGTAAGCATCCAGCGCGTCGAGCATGCGGTTCACATCGGCCACCAGCGCGCCCGGCTCGCCCTCGTCATCCACCTCCGGCACGCGCAGGTGCAGCGGTTTGGGTGTGTTGCCTTTGCCATCGCTCAGCGCCCGCGTGATGGCATTGGCCGTCGCCGCGATCTGCGTCAGCGGACGCAAGGCGCGCTGGGTGATCTGCCAGCCGGCGAGCATCGCCAGCGCCAGCGCGATGAGCGTGGTGGCGACGAGGAGCCAGCGCAGGGAAGTCAACGCCGTGTCGATATCCGTCAGCGCGCGGGCGATCACCGCGAAACCGATCACCTTGCCCTGCGCCGTCACCGGCAGCGCCTGCACCAGCGTCCGCTGATGCTCCACCTTGATCTCGCGCGTGACGGATTGCCCACGCAACACATCAGCAAGCACTCCCTGCGGAATCTGAATTGGCGCGGCATTGCTGTTGGCCGAGGTGTAATGCAGCGTGCCATGCAGATCGCTGATCTGCACCGTCACCCCCGGCGCGGTATAATCATCGATCTCTGGGATCGACAGCGTGGACGGCCAATAGGGCGGCTGGGGCTGCATGTCGCGATCCAGTGCCGCCTGCACGATGGCAGTCTCGCGCGCCAGACCAGATTGCGCGCTGGATTCCAATGCATTGGCTTGCGCGAAATAGACGACGAATCCCAGCAGCGTAAACAGCACGCCCACCAGCAGGCTATTCCAGACGATAAGACGGCTGCGTAGCGTGCGTGGGCGCGCGCGCTGCCACCACGAGCGCCAAGATATCAGCATTTCACGCTTCCCGCAGGGCATAGCCCACGCCGCGCACCGTCTGAATCAGCCGCTGTTCGCCGCCGGCTTCCAGCTTGGTGCGCAGATAACCGATATAGACATCCAGCACGTTCGAGTCTCCCCCGAAATCGTAGCCCCACACGCTTTCCATCAGCACCGAGCGGCTGAGCACCTGGCGCGGATGGCGCATGAAGACTTCCAGCAGCAGATATTCCGTCGTAGACAGGCTGATGGCGCGGGAGCCGCGCTGCACCTCTCGCGTGGCAGTATTCAACACCAGTTCGCCGAAGCGCAAGATCTCCTGGGTGGTGATCTGCCCGCGCCGCAGCAGGGCTTCAACACGAGCCAGCAATTCGTCCAGCGCGAATGGTTTGATCAGATAATCATCCGCGCCGGTGCGCAAGCCTTCCACGCGGTCCGGCACCTCGCCGCGCGCCGTCAGCATCAAGATCGGCGCGGCAGTGCCACCCTCGCGTAGCCGCCGGCACACCTCAAAGCCGTCCAGTTCCGGCAGCATCACATCCAGAATGATGAGATCCGGCGGGCGGTTGATGACGGCACGCAATCCTTCAGTGCCGGTGGCGGCGGTCGTCACGGAATAGCCGGCATGCGCCAGCGAGCGGCGCAGCAAGTCGGTGATGTGGCGGTCATCGTCGATGACCAAAATATGTTTCAACATCGGGATCAGTCCTCCCGTCCTTTCAAAGCAAAGGCGATCTGGTGCTTGAAGCGGCGCGGCGCATGCAACAGTCCTGCGCGCACGCCCGGCAGGCCGATCACTGCCAGCAGCGCCAGCGCGAAATACAGCCCGGCAAATAGCAAGCGTGCATCGTGGCTGGGGAAAGCGAATTGCGCCGCGTACAGCGCCAGCAAGGCCACGCTTTCCCACACTTCCAGTTTGCGATCCAGCACCAGGATCACCGCCAGCAATCCTTGCGCCGCCGTCAGCAGCAGTTCTTCTGTCTGGCGCGCGTCCAGGGCGAAAGCATGCGGGCCACCCAGAGCCAGCGAATAGACCAGGGGAATGCTGCCGACCAGCAGGGTCCACTGGTTCACCTTTGATGAGATCAACGCTTGCAGGCTCGTCATGCCGCGCCCGCTGAAGGCGAACAGCGCCACCACGACGAACTCCGGAGCCTCTGATGCAAGGGGCGCGACGATCTGCACCAGGATGAAATCATCGATCTTCAGTTGGTGGCCGGTGGCAACCAGTCCTTCGGCGAAGGGTTCCGCGACGAGCGCGATGGCGACCGCCGCCAGGGCGAACAGACCGATCAAGACCACGCCACGCTGCCTTTCTGGCAACCGGGCAATGCCGCGCGCCGGCCCGACCAGATCTTCCACGCGCTCCTTCTCGCTGGCCCGCGCCAGAAACCATAGGTACGCGATGAAGATGGCGAACAGCACGGCGGTGTCGAGCAAGGTGATGCTGCCGCGCCAGGGCAACACCAGCGAATAGGCGGTCGCCGCCAGCAACAAAACCAATTCGACGATGCTGTGAGCGGGCAGGCCGACACCCAGGCGCGCGGCTCCACGCTGGCCGCGCCGCCACGCCAGGAAGGCCGCCAGCAGCACAATCCCGCTCCATCCCAGGCCGATGAGCAGCCGGTTCGCGCCGGTCATGTTCGCCACCGCGTAATGCGCCTGCTCTGGATGGTGCGCGGCATTCCAAGCGAAGATGACATCCACCGCATATTCCGGCAGCACGGTGATGAGCGCCAGCAACGCGATGGCCAGCCCGCCGGCGATGACTGTTTGCGCCGCTTCTGCCGCCCACGCCAGCAAAAATGCCGCTGCCACCAGCGCCAGCCCGGCAACTGCCGCCTGGGCCAGGGGCGCGACATGCGCGCCACTCAGCCGCAGCAGCATCCCCGGCAGCGTCAGGACGACCATCAGGCCGATGAGCCACCAGAGACGCTGTTTTCCGGCAGCAGATTTCGCGGAACCGACCATCGTCGTGTATCCTTTCACGCGCACATTCAGTGTTGCGCGGGGGTGGGGCCGCGCTTGCCCCGGAAGCCATGCCGGTCGGGGCCGTCCACCGCGTCAACGGCGGCGTCAACTACGTCCAGCCCTTTATCCAGCACCGCGCCGGCCACATCGTCTGCGTGTTCGGCAGCGAAAAAGACGCCCCGCAAGGTTTGCATGACGGCGACGGTGAAAGCCAGGAGCCATCCCAGCAACAGCCCGAAGGCGATGGCGGTCACATGCACAAAGGTTGTGGGCGCGAAGACGTTGATGTGGGGCCATGCCAGCGTGACCACCGGTTCGGCGGTGTGGTTCCAGAATGCCGCCGCCCCTTCAACGAGCGCCAGGCCCAATGCCAGGCCGAGCAAACCAGCGCGAGCGATGCGCCCCAACGCCAGGCGAAACGATTGCCACAGCTTGGCCATGATGGATTGTTGCATGATGGTTTGTTCATCCTTTCTTGATCGCGTCCACATCACTCATTAGAACTGTAGCCCGCCGAGTTATGCCCAATCTAAGAGCAGAGTAAGATCTCCATAAGAGTGAGGTTCTGCACACTGCCCAAGATGCTTCTGTCTCTTCCGAGCCGATGGGGGCCGTCGCGCTGGGCATCTTGATGCAGGGCGAAACGCTCACCGGCTGGCCCATCATCGTCACGTTGAGCATCGCCGGTTCGGTTGCTCTGGTGAATGGGTATCGGGCGAAAGAATCGCAAGAGGCAAAGAAAGAAGGAAATGGTATACTACACCAAGAAAACCTTGTCTAGCAAGCTTGAAGAAGGCTCATAGAAAGGGCGCAATGATGGCGACAACCACACAATCCGTGCCCCATCCCAGCGGTACCAACGACCAGGTTGGTGCATTCCTGCGGGTCAATGCGACCATCGCTGATCTTATCCAGGTCCCCACCGATGACTATCGCTATGAATTAGTGAGAGGAGTTCTCCTGCGTATGCCGCCACCCAAACGGCTTCACGGCATTATTTGCATGCGCTTGGGCGCTCGGCTGGCGGATTATTGCCGGGCACATGGCATCGAAGACCAACTGGCTGATAATGTTGGTTATGACTTCACAGGAACCGAACCAGGAGCAACAGTCCTTGCTCCCGATCTTTCCCTGGCCCAGCCCGGAGCGATTCCAGGGGAGGGGGATCCTTATGAAAAAAATCCACCACTCATCGCCATCGAAGTCGTTTCCCCTTCCGAAACACGTGCTTATATGGCGGATAAGGCAGCTATTTATCTGCGCGGGGGTGTGCAGCAGATCTGGGTCGTATGGCCAGACAATCATACCATCGACATCTGGACCCCGTCAGGCATAACGACCCTTACCGAACAAGATACCCTCACCGGTGGGACCTCGCTTCCCGGTTTTTCGGTCGCAGTCGCCGAAATTTTTCCTGCTGCAACACCCTAAAATTCCAGCATTTTTCCTGGCTGCAAGAGCATCCAGATTATGGTCATGGATGCGAGGAAAATCCTCTCTCCTAATGAGAGGATCAACAAAACACATTGTGCCCGCTCTCTTGACTGCGTTGCCGGCATGGCGTATGATATGAACAGACACCACAGCGTTACCGTTGGAAGATGTGTCGAACACTACGTGGTGTTGGTCTCGGTTGCCCGCTTGTTAGGTGAGGCGTCCGTGCGACAACAAGCCGCTGATCGGAAACGTCGAGAGACGCCGACGGTCAGGACAGATGGCGTTGGATTAAGGCGTCATCCAAAGCGGCTGATGCTCGTCAAGAGCGTCTACGGCGCATGGTGCCAAAGCTCAACGTGTGAGGGGGCACGCGGCGCAGCGAGCATCTGGCGCAAAACGTGCGCTCTGAATGCTTTCTGCGGCTCGTAACACCCCCTGCGAGGAACGTCGCCTCGAAGGGGTTTTTTGTTGCCCCACAGCGGCCAACCCAGCAAAGGAGCAGTGATAGTTATGGACGCTGGCCCCAGTAGTAGTCATCGCCGTGACGAGACGGCGATGCATACCCCCGGCCACAAACGGTTTGCCATGCGCGGTGGCGCGCGGGCCGTCGTCCTTTGCCGCCCGGCTTGCCCCTCAAGGCTGAGGGGACAGCGGATTGTGCCCGCCTGAAGCCTGCCGGAAAGGGTGACGCCTCGTTCGCGCCGCGCGAACGGGTGAGCGTCACCCGAAATCTTTCCGAGCAGGAGGTGGGCCGATGGCACAGATCTATCTGCCCGAACGCACTGAGGAGCAGGCACGCCCTCAGCGCGGTCCCATTCCATCCACGCGGGAACACCGCGATTCCATACCGTCTGCCGCGAATGCGCAACGTCGCCCTAATCTGGCGGACGCAGCGGTGATCGTCGCGCTGGTGGGCATCGTTGCGCTGATCATCGCTGGCGCGGGACGCGCGACCGCGCATTCCACCGACACGGTCATCAGCCTGAATCCACGCATCTTGCCGCTGTATGCTGGTTATTCGCTGCTGCGCATGGTGCTGGCATACATCCTGTCGCTGACTTTTACGCTGGTGTATGGTCACATCGCTGCAACCAATCGCCGCGCGCAGCCGATCATGATCTCGATCCTCGACATTTTGCAGAGCATCCCGATCTTATCCTTCTTGCCCGGCGTGGTGCTGGCGTTGATCACGCTCTTTCCGCATTCCAGCCTGGGCGTGGAATTGGCGGCGGTCATCTTGATCTTCACCAGCCAAGCGTGGAACATGACTTTCAGCTTCTACCATTCGGTGAAGACGCTGCCGGCGGACCTGCAAGAGGCAGCGATGGTTTATCGCCTGTCACCCTGGCGGCGATTCTTCCGGCTGGAAGTGCCCTTTTCGATGCTGGGGCTGGTGTGGAACAGCATGATGAGTTGGGCCGGCGGCTGGTTCTTTCTGATGGCGGCGGAACAACTGACGCTGGGCAATCGCTCCTTCCGCCTGCCTGGGTTGGGATCGTACCTGCAAACAGCAGCAAATCGCGGCGACGTGCGCGCCCTCATTCTTGGGCTGGCAACTCTGGTGCTGCTGATTGTGCTGCTGGATGTCGTGTTCTGGCGTCCGCTGGTGGCGTGGAGTGATAAGTTCAAATTCGAGCAGACGAAATCCAGCGATGCACCGGAATCACCGATCCTCGACTTTTTGCGCCGTTCCGCCTTGCTGGAAACCTTCGGTCAGCGCGTCGCTTCTCCGGCGATAGAGCGCCTCAACCGTTTCATGGATCGTCTGATGCCGGCGAAGCTGGAAGCAGTCTCCGGTGACGAAAGCGACATTGGTCCCAAGCGGCTGACGGTGGGCATCATCATCGGCTGGGCGGTGACGGGCATCTTTGCCTTGATCGCGCTGGTCGGCGTCTTCTTCGCGCTGAGAATGCTGGCACAGGTGCCGGCGGTGATGTGGGGGAAGATCGTCCTGGGCGGGCTGCTCACCTTCCTGCGCACCGTTGTCACTCTAGCCATCGGCTTGGCCTGGACGCTGCCGCTGGGCGTGAAAATCGGCACCAGCCCCACGTGGTCGCGCCGCTTGCAGCCCATCGTGCAGGTGGTGGCGTCCATCCCCGCGACAGCGCTCTTCCCGATCTTGCTGATCGGCCTACTGCGCTTGCCGGCGGGCATCGAGTTCGCGGCGATTCTGCTGATGTTGCTCGGCACGCAGTGGTATATGCTCTTCAACATCATTGCCGGCGCAATGGCCATTCCGACTGATTTGAATGAGGCGTCACGCGTCTATCAAGTGACCGGCTGGCGCAAGTGGAAGACGCTGATCCTGCCGTGCGTTTTTCCCTATCTGGTGACGGGCCTCATCACCGCCAGTGGCGGTGCGTGGAACGCCAGCGTAGTCGCGGAATATGTGCAGTTCAACGGCAAGACGCATGCCACGCTGGGGCTGGGATCGCTCATTGCCCAGGCAGCGGCGAATAATCAATTAGCAGTATTGCTCGCCAGCACCATTTTCATGGCGGCTATCGTCGTCACCATCAACCGCCTGGTCTGGCGGCGACTCTATAATCTGGCGGACCGCAAGTATAGCTTGGGATAAGCCCATTCCTTAGGGGGGCGTGATCCATCTCGTTCTTCTTAGAGAGAAGGTGAAGCATATGGCGAACATGACGCGCAACCGTGCCGCCGGGCGCGCTCCCTCCACCGGGGAGATTTTGCTGGAAGCCGAGCATGTCTCGAAATA
>JAJPKG010000304.1 GCA_021323815.1 Pseudomonadota bacterium | reverse complement strand
TGACGAGGGTAGGCCGCCGGTGCTCGCCGGCAAAGCGTCCTCGCAGCTCGTCCATCCACTCCCACAAAAACGCCGGCTTCTTGTGTTTCTGTTTCGCTGCCGACGCAGACCCAGCTTCCTGTTCATCGCCGGTTTGGGGTTTATTCAGATCCTCGCTGGGCTTGCCCGCCGTTGGCCCCGCCACCCCGCGCAGTGAGCGATTCACCTGCACAGCATGGATGATGGTCGGCAGCGATGCACCCATCTCGCGCTGGCCCGCCCGCCACGATGTGATCTCCATCCCCAGCAGCACGATGAACGCCAGGTAATAGAAAAAGGCCAGCACGATCAAGATGAAGCCCGCCAGCGCGCCATAATTATCAGGTTTCAGCCACGTATGGACGTAGATCGGGAAGATCTGCTCATATACGATCAAGAGCAAACTAGCGATAATCGCGCCCGGCCAGACGGCCCGCCAGGCGATTGCCCCCTCGGTGGTGATTTTATAGAGCAGCGCCAGCAGGCATGATGCGGCGATCCAGGCGAAAAGGAAGGCGAGGCCCCGCGCCGGCCAGCCATGCGGTGCCGGCATGTGCAGCCAATGCACCGGGGCCAGCGCGAAGGCGAAGGCGAACGGCACAACGCCACAATAGAGCAGCATCGCACCGATGGCTATGGTCTGCTTGATGAGATAATGCCGTGACTGCAAGCGAAAGATGATGTTGGCACAGTCTTGCAGCGTATAAAACAGATGCGCCCCTGAGCCGATGGCCAGCACCAATCCCAGCACCAGCAACAATCCCGACGCGTGGTGCAGTCGCGCAAAGGCCGCGCCCACCGCCGCCGGCCCGATGCCCAACGGCAGCAGACCCGAAACACCTTGCTGCACGTCCGCCGCGTCGGCACGCGACAGCAGCGGCGCAATCATCCCATAGACGCCCAGCATGAACAGCAGCAGCGGAAACAGCGCCAGCATGAATTGATAGGCCAGCATGCTGGCAAACTTGAGCACCCAATCGCGGTGCAGTTTATTCCAAAAACTCCACAGATCCAGCCCCCAGACGGTCAGCCTGGCTTTGAGATAATCGCGCAGCCACAGCGCATCTGGTCTTGCGGTCCCCCGTTCTTCGCGTGCGGTCATGGCAGCCCCTCCTCGCCTGCGTGCTGCCCAGCTATACGCATTTTTCGCACCAATGGCGAGCATGGGGAATGATTGTCACCCGCGTCGTAAGACCGATGAGGTATGATGACGCAAAACAGCTTCAGGGGGACCACACATGGCGTTGCAACTGGAAGTGATCTCACGCCAGCCGATCATCCCCACCGACAAACCGCCGATCCTCTTTGTCCATGGCGCATGGCACGCGGCCTGGTGTTGGGATGAACATTTTCTGCCCTATTTCGCGGAGCAAGGCTTTCCTGTGCATGCGCTCAGCTTTCGCGCCCACGGCCAGAGCGAGGGCAACCGCAAACCGCGTGGCAAGCGCATCACGCACTATGTCGCTGACGTGGCACAGGTGGCGACACAGATCGGCCACCCCCCCATCCTCATCAGCCACTCAATGGGCGCGCTCGTGGTGGAAAAATATCTGGAAACGCATCCTGCAAGGGCGGCAGTCTATCTGGCTCCCGTGCCACCGCAAGGCGTGCTGGGAACCACGCTGCGCATCTTGCGGCGTCATCCCGGCGCGTTTTTGCGCGCCAACCTCGAAACGCGGCTCTACCCCATCGTCGGCTCGCCGCGCCTGACGCGCGACGCCTTCTTTTCCGCCGAGATGTCCGACGAGCAGGTACAAACCTATTTCCAACAGATCCAGGATGAATCCTACCTGGCATTTCTGGATATGCTCGTCTTCACGCTGGCGCGGCCCCAGCGCGTGCGGGCGCGCAACCCCATCCCCATCCTGGTGCTGGGCGCGGCGCATGATCGCATCTTCACCCCGCGCGAAGTCCAATCCTTCGCTCGCGCCTATGCCACCACCGCCGAGATCTTCCCCAATACTGCCCACGACATGATGCTGGAAACCACCTGGCAGCAGGTGGCCGAACGTATTAACGCATGGCTGGGGGATGTGCTGGCAGGGAAATAAAGATGGCAAGCGTTGCAGTAGATTATTCCCCCTCTCCATCCATAGGATGGGGAGGGGGGTAGGGATGGGGCTATCGTCGTCCGCCGGCTTTGTCCGGCTGGATCACCGGAATCTTCGAGACATTCCAGCGGTCGTTGACCGAGGCGACCTCATATTTCACCATCGAGATCGCATCTGTCGGGCAGCGCACAATGCATAGGCCGCAGCGGATGCATTTCTCTTCATCGATGATCATGTCCGCGCCCGCCGTCCACTCGGCGGCTTCCTGGTGCAAGGGATCGCCCTTCACCACCGACTTCAACCCCTCCATGCTGATGCAGTCATAGGGGCAGATGTCCACACAGCCGGAACATAGGATGCAGATCGACGGGTCGATCATGATATTGAGTTGGCACTGCAAGCAGCGGCGCGCCTGTTCCACCGCTTCTTCCGGCGAATAGCCCGTCTCGCTTTCCACCGAAATGCCGAAGCGTTTCGCCAGTGGCAGCGAGGGGATGATCTGATAGGGGATCGACTCGTAATCATCGACCATGCCGCGCCGGAAGTCGGGCAATTCAATCTCAGTCGCTTCCTCTGCCGCCTTTTCCTGCCCTTGCAGATAGCGGTTGATGGCGGTGGCGGCGTCGCGCCCGTCGCCGATGGCCGAGATGAGGTTGCGCGAGCCCTCCGTGTAATCGCCGCCAGCGAAGAGGCCCGGCTTGCTGGTCATCCAGGTGTTGCGGTCAATCAACGGAATGCCCCAGCGGTTCACTTCCAGGTTCAGTTCTTTCGGAATCCACGACGTATCGGAATCCTGGCCAAAGGCGGCAATGACCGTATCGCATTCAACCACGAACTCAGAGCCGGGGATGGGCACCGGACGGCGGCGACCGCTGGCATCCGGATCGCCCAGCTTGTTGCGGATCAATTTGAGGCCCGACACGTGCTCGCCGTCGTTCGACAAAATCTCGACCTGCGTCAAAAGATATTGGAACTCAACGTGTTCCAGCATGGCCTCGTCCACTTCATACTCGTCCGAGGGCATTTCTTCTTTCGTGCGGCGATAAAAGACGTAGACCTTTTCCGCGCCGAAACGGATGGCCGAGCGACAGCAGTCCATCGCGGTGAAACCGCCGCCCAACACCACCACTTTTTTGCCGATGGTCACGGGTTCGCCGAAGTTGACCTTTTCCAAGAAACGCAGGCCGTCCTCGACGCCTTTATATTGCAGGCCCGGAATCAGCTTGTTATCCGGCCCGGTGATGGGCTTGGTGTTCTGGCAGCCGGCGGCGATATATACCGCGTCATACTGCTCACAGAGATCGGTCAGTTGCACGTCGCGCCCGACGGTGGTGTTGAACTTCATCTCCACGCCCAGCGCTTCCATATATTCGTCGGTCTCTTCGCGCGTCACCTCGCGCGGCAAGCGCCAGATGGGGATGCCGCCGACCATCATGCCGCCAGCGACGGGATACGAATCATAGATCGTGACGGGGTAGCCCATCTCTGCCAGGTCGCGCGCGCAGGCAAGGCCGGCGGAACCCGCACCGATGATGGCAACCTTCTTGTTTTTGGTGATCTTGGGCCGTTCAGGCAGATGGCGATATTCACGGTGGTCGTGCGCCGCGCGCTTCAGCCAGCAGATCGCCACCGGCTTGCCGTCGATCTTGTTGCGGCGGCACACTGGCTCGCAGGGGCGGGCGCAGGTGCGGCCCAGCACGCCCGGCACCACGTTGCAGCGCCGATTGATAAGATACGCTTCATCGAAGCGTCCCTGCGAGATGAGACCAATATACGTCGCCACATCGGTATGCGCCGGACACCCAACCTGGCAGGGGATGTTCGTCTTATACCAGTCCGGCTCGGCAATCTCCGACCGGTAAAGCAGTTCGTTCTGCTGATCGAGTTCGTCCATTGGGCAAGCCGATCCTTTCGACACGGGATAATCTTGCTATGCATTAGTAGTATAGCACCCAGCGGCGGAACAACGCGAGGCCGGCTCGTCCAGTGATGGGGCAATTCGACCAATTTTTGGGAAGATTGGCGCAAAGTGTCTTACTTTCCCTGACACGTGCGTTGTATGAAGTATAGAGGTAAACAGTGTCAGGAAGTTCCACCATCCATCCGGCTTGAAACGCGGGAACATGGCCCAGAGGCAATTGGCCTATGGATCTTCCCTCGCTCTTGGCAGGCTGGTATAATAGTGGCATCAATCCAAAATCTCGCGAAATCAAACAGGAGTGGGTCTCATGAACGGTCAGCACTTTTCGCCCCAGTCTGACAGCGCGCCCTCGCGGTCGAATCGCGGCCTGATCATCCTGGCGGCGACATTAGTGGTGGTCTTCGCGCTCGTCTTCGCGCGCTTCGCGCTGTTCAGCGGTGTCGGTGCGAAGGAAGGCCCACAAGGTGCCGCCACCCTGGGCAACGCGCCCCCATTGGCGACCGCCACGCAAGGTTCCAGCGGCAGCAACGTCGGGTCCAGTGGCACGGTCGTTGCCGGTGCCACACCCCAGATGACCCCCGTCATCCCCGGCTATCCTGCCCCCAACGTTGAATCTCCCGCCGCAGCCGCAGCATTGCAGCGGGCGAATGCTGAGTTCGGCATTCAGCACAAAGTCATCATTGTCTCGTTGGCGGGGCAATATCTGCAAGCCTATCAGGATGGCAAACTCATCCTCTGGACGTATGTCATCACGGGGCGTGCTGCACTTGCTACTCCCCCAGGTGATTACCGGATCTTCTACAAAGATAGCCCACTGACATTCTTGCCGGCATCAACAAAACCGGGGAATCCATTTTTCGGCTATCCCAGCAAAGTGCAATACGGTATGGAATTCCTCGATGGAGGATTCTTCATCCACGACACGTGGTGGCACACCATTTATGGTCCCGGCCTCACCTTCGACCACTACGATCCTGGTCGCCAGGAATGGCAAGAAGGCAGTCATGGTTGCGTGAACACACCGCTCAACGCGATGACGTTCTTGTACCAATGGGCACCAATCGGCACACCTGTTATGGTGCTCAATGACTGAACGAAAAGATAGGAATCAGCAGCATGCGAGGGGGCACATGCCCCCTCGTTTTTTTAACTTCTCTGATGAAGGGATGTTGTTGATGGCCAAATCCCCTGCGCACCTGCGCGGCTTCAGCGGGCGCGACGCGCCGGATCTCGCGGAAGCGCGGCGTTGCGTGCGCTGCGGGCTGTGCCTGCCGCACTGCCCGACCTACCTGGAAACCCTGCGCGAAACGTCTTCCCCGCGCGGGCGCATCCACCTGATCGAAGCCGTCGGCGAGGGCAAGCTGGATCTGCTCAGCCCTGGTTTCGTCGCCCAGATGCGCCAATGCCTGGACTGCCGCGCCTGCGAGGCGGCGTGCCCTTCCGGCGTGGAGTATGGCCACCTGCTGGAAGCCGCCCGCGCTCAGATCGCGCACGCGCAGCCCGCCCACGAGCGCGC
>JAJPKG010000368.1 GCA_021323815.1 Pseudomonadota bacterium | reverse complement strand
TTCTCGATCCAAAACGCTTTCACCGCGTCATAGCGATCAGTGGCGGCACACCAGTCCAGCACGGCCAGGATGTTGGCCCATTCGGCGCGCAGTTTTTCATAGCGCGCGCCATAAGCATCCCAGTCCTCGCCGCCATATTTCGCGGTGAAATCCAGATACCATGCCACCCAGCGCGTGCGCGCCTCTGCCAGCCAGGCAGGATCTCCCTTAAGGTGTTCCAAGACATAGGTGCGCGTGAGCGGCAGCATGGTGAAATGCCCGCCGGGATTGCGGTTGATGAGATTGGTATTGATGGCTTGTTGCACCGCTTCCTGATAATCATCCGGGGAAAGATCAAGGATGGCTGCCAGCGCAGTGCCGGTCGCCCCTTCGTTCATGTCAAAAAACGCCAACGCGCGCAACAGATCCAGCGCGTGGGGATTTTGCTCGCCCAGCGTTTGCACGACGCGGTCGAAAATGAAATGGAGCAACTCCTCGGCTTCTTTGGTGCCGTGTTCCAGCTTCTGCACACTATAGCCGTGCAAGGACATCAAGCCGACATTCAACGAGATCGCCAGCGGCAAACCGCCGGTCATGCGCGCTAGCCGCTGCAACACATCCTCAGAAGGTTCGATGCCCCGCTGCTCGCATTCGCGGCGAATCATCTCCTGAGCGCTCTGCTCGTCGAGTGAGCGCAGATGAATGGGATAGGGCATATCTTCATGCCAGCGCAAGGTCACCAACGCTTTCGCCGGCCAGGGAAGATGATGTAAAAGATCGAGCACTTCGGGATCGTCAACCGTTTCGAGGTTATCGATGATCAGCAGCACGCGGCCTTTCTGACTGAAGGCGTGTTTGAGTGCAGTGATATCGCCGGTCTGGGTCAATGACGGATAATTGAGCACTTCGGCACAGGCACGAAAGATATCGCTGCGGTTGGTGATCATCGGGTGATGGCTGCGCACCCCTTTTGGGGTCATCTCGGTATCTTTCGCTGAGGCCCAGACGATGGCGTCAAATTGCCGCTCGCGCAGTCGTGGATCATAGATTTCGGCGAAGTGCCAGCCGATTTCTAGGGCAAGCGTGCTCTTGCCGACACCGCCGATACCTTCGATAGGGACGATCCAATCACGCGCTTCCGGTGACAGGCGCTTAATGATCTCCTCTCGTTCCGTCTCGCGGCCAATGAGTTGCCGACAGGCACGATGCGGCAAATTATGGGGGATGGTAGGCGCGAACAAGGTGCTTAAAATCTTCGCCTGATCCGGATGCCGATAGCTTTCGAGGATATCTGTGGCCCATGCGCGATCCATGCCGGCTTCACGCACGCCGATCTCGACCAATTTTTGCAGCTCCACTTCGTTCGGCAAGCTTTTGCCCTCGCGCCATTTATAGATCACCGCCGGTGAATGTTTCTTCAGTGACTTGGCCAGGCCGGCAAGCGTTTCCGCCATCGGTTGTTGCTGGCGCGCGCTCAGCATATCCAGCATCGGCTCGATCAGTGTGATGAAACGCTCTCGATCAATACTCATATGATATGCATCCTCATCTTTCCGCTGACGAATGATCCGTCATTCCCAACATCCTCAGCGACGTACTCATCGCTCAGCCAGATTTCAGTCATGCTGAGTCAGCACAGCGGGAACACGATCTTAGCTTATTATACCAGAAGTTCCGCCCGATTTCATTTCGAATTTGCTCTGGATTCTAAGAGATAGTTTAGTGAACTTTGCCACAATATGGTTCTAAATCCTTTCTAAAAAGCTCTCCACATGTTAGAATAACACGCATATATCAAAGCTTATCTTCAGGCGTCACAGAACGAATCATCGTTCTCATCCAGCGGCTTTGGGCGCGACGCTACGAGATCGGCAAACTTTGCTCGTCACGGAGAACGAACATGTCGCAGTTGCCCCCTTAGGAGGACACATGCTTATGAACCCTAAGAAACTGGCGGGCGAAATGACCCTGCTGGTCGGCGGTTACCAGCCGAGCGCGGCCTTGTTGGCGGCCACCATGCGCATCGAAGACGAGGTGCAAAACACCATTGCGCACTTGCTGCGTCAGATCATCCCTTCATCCGTGCAGGTGGCCGTCGTGCCGCCAGCACGTTCGCAGTGCGTGTGTGATGCCTGGGTCATGCGCGTCGCCATCGCCTGCGAAGTCATTCCCCCCTCTGAAGTCACCACCAGGCTCGCCACAGAAACAGCCATCATCGACGCCGTGCGTCACGCTTTCGAGCAGCGTTTCACCTTCACGCACATCATCCTGCTCGTTTTCTCGCATAGCAACGGCGCGCGCATGATCCCGGCAACGCCACGCTAAATCGTGCGTTCCTCCACCAGAGCGCGGCCTGCACATTTTGCGGGTCGCGCTGGCATAGCATACACTGAAGGAGTCTTGTCGCCATCATGTGGGGGAATTTCATGCCGTCGTTCGCTACCATCGCAGAAGCCGTCGCCTATGTAGAGCAGTTCGCCACGCGCCCACCGGAAGCGCGCGAGACGCTGCCGCCACCGCTGCGCCTGGAAAAACACTTCCACGAGATGCAAGCGTTGCTGGCGCGGCTGGGCAATCCCCAGGCGGGGCTGCGCGTGGCGCACGTCACCGGCACCAGCGGCAAAGGCTCGACCGCGACAATGATCGCCGCCATCGCCCGCGCCGCCGGCCTGCGCGTGGGGCTGTACACCAATCCCTATGTCGTCGCCTCGCAGGAACGGGTGCAGCTTGACGGCGCGTTCATCAGCGACAGCGAGTATATCGCCTGCGCACAGATCGTCGCGGATGCCGTCGCGCAGATGCCTGGCTGGTATCCGCATCACAAGCAGGTGTTTGTGGCGTTGGCGCTGACGGCCTTCGCCCGCGCTGGGGTGGATCTGGCGGTGATCGAGGTTGGCATGGGCGGGCGCTTCGATGAAACCAATGTCGTCACGCCTGCCGTTGCGGTCATCACCACCATCGGCTTCGACCACATGGAGTTTTTGGGCGATACGTTGCCGCAGATCGCCTGGCACAAGGCGGGGATCATCAAGCCCGGCGCGCCCGCCGTCACCGGCGCGACACAGCCTGACGTGCTGGCCGTCATTCAAGCGGAGGCCGATGCCGCCGGAGTGCCGCTGGACGTGCTGGGACGGGATTTCAGCCAGGGTGACGCGCGGAGTGAGGCCGACGGCACGCATTTCACGTATGCCGATGCCCGTGGCGAGATGGCAGATCTCGTTGTTCCCCTGCACGGCGCGCATCAAGCACACAACGCCGCCCTGGCGATTCGCGCCGCGCGTCACGCGTTGCCCCAGGCCACGCCTGAGGCGATCCGCGCCGGGCTGGTGCAGGCATGGCTGCCGGGGAGATTCGAGATCGTGGCGCGGCGTCCGACGGTGGTGCTGGATGTGGCGCATAATCCCGACAAGATCCGCGCCCTGGCGACCACCCTGCAAGCGACTTTGCGCTGGGATCGCCTGTGGGTGATCTTCGGCGCGCTGGGAACGAAAGAGATCGCGCCGATGCTGGCCGCACTGGCACCGTTGAACCCTCATTTCATCGCCGTCACGCCGGATGTTACGTGGCGGCAGGCGCGCGCGGCGGAACAGATCGCTGCCCAGGCGCGCGCGCAGGGCATCAGCGAGGTCGCCGTCGCGGAACATCCCGCTGCCGCTGTTGATCTGGCCTTGCGCGAGGCCGGGGCGGATGATGTCATCGTCGTGACCGGCTCGCTCTTTCTGGTGAGCGCGTTGCGCGGTCGCTGGCGCTAGCACCATACTCGCCAAACTGCCCCTGTTGGTGTTATTCTCTGTACAGAACGATGTGCGCATGCCTCCCCTCGCACATCCCGCATTCTGGCCTCTGGAGCGCGCTGAGTGAACGAAGATCCCGCTGATGGCGCGCGCCCGCTAGCCCCCGGCTGGCATCTGGCCGAGCATTCCGGCAATGGGCGCGGGCGCGGCGTTTTACGCACCTGGCACTGGGTGGAACGCTTGCTGCAATGGGTGGACCCCATCTCTCCGATCCCCGGCGCGACGGAGCACGTGTTTGCCGTGCAGGTCCATCACTATCGTCGCCGTCGCCCGGTGACGCTGCCTGATGGCACGCTCATTCAGCGCGGCGACCTGATCATCGAGATTCATCTGAATAACCGACGGGTGACGGAATTTATGCGCACCGGCACGCTGTGGCAACTGATACGCGCCATGCGCGACGACCTGCGCGCCATCGCCGCCTGGGTGGAACGCGACCCGGCCATGCGCGAGATGCGCGCCATTCACGGCATGTCGTTGCTGGGGCGCGCCGCGCCGCGTTTGGGCTTCGTCACCGTGCCGCGCCCGGTGAATTTCGGCACCTGGGTCGATCGCCTGTTCGCGCATGGCTTGCTGGTGATCTATAATCCCGGCGGATTGCAGCGGCTGGCGCATGGCCGCACGCGCTTCACCTTCCCCGAAACGGTCTGGATGTCGCGCTCTGCACTGCTGAGCCACTATGGTGCCACCACCGAATCCCCGGCCAGCGAATCCTCTGAGATCGTGTCGTCTGACTGAGGCTGCGCTGCGGCTCGGTTGGCGACACGGCGGGCGCGAGATCTTGCCCTGGCGCGTCCAGTTCACCACATACGCTGGCGCTGGGCGCATGCCCGATGCCAGATCGCCTGCATGCGGCGTGCTATACTGCCAGAGCAATCCATTTTTTCGGCAGGAGTATCATTCCGTAGGCGCGACGGCATGCCTCGCCCGGAATAACAATCATGAGCGATTCACACGACATCATCTGGGGGCGGCATCCGGTGGCTGAGGCGCTGGAAGCCGGCGGGCGCGTGCGGCGTGTGGTGGTGGCACGCGGCACGCGTGAGGCGGGCATGGCGAGCGTGCTGGCGCTGGCATCACGCTGGGGCATTCCGGTGGAACAGGTGCCACGCGAGCGGCTGGATCAGTTGACGCAGGGCGCGAACCATCAGGGCATCATCGCCTATGTCAAGCCCTGGCACTATGCGGACGTGGACGATCTGCTGGCGCTGGCCGCAGAACGCGACGAGCCGCCGCTGCTGCTGGCGCTGGATAGCGTGCAGGACGTGCATAACCTCGGCGCGCTCATCCGCACGGCTGAGGCGATGGGCGCGCACGGCATCATCCTGCCGGAACATCGCGCGGTGGGCGTGACGCCGGCAGTGGTGAAAAGCTCCGCCGGAGCCATCGAGCATCTGCTGGTGGCGCAGGTCGGCAACCTGCCGCGCCTGATCGACGATCTCAAAAAGCGTGGGATCTGGGCGGTTGGTCTGGCCGGGGAGGCCGCCCAACCCATTGCCAGCGTGGATCTGGATCGCCCGCTGGTGTTGGTGGTGGGCAGCGAAGGCAAGGGCCTCAGCCGCCTGGTGCGCGACCGCTGCGATCTGCTGGCGGCGCTGCCGATGCAGGGGCGCGTCAATTCGCTCAACGCCGCCGTCGCCGGTTCCATCGCGCTCTATCTCGCCCGCCAGGCGCGGCAGGCGGGGAAATCTCGCCCGGAAAGGTGATCAAACGCAGGTAAGGTTTTTCTGATGGTGCTGAAGATGCAGCCGGGGCATGGGGCGCGCTTTGGCGATATGCGCCTGCTGGCGACGGATATCGACGGGACGTTATTGCGCACAGACGCGACCATCTCAGCGCGGATGCAGGCCACGCTGGCGCGGGCGCAGGCAGCGGGGATCGTGGTGGCGCTGGCGACGGCGCGCCCGCCGCGCACCTTGCGCGTCATCGCCCAGGAAGTCGGCGTGGGTGGTCTGGCGCTGGCCTGCAACGGGGCGATCCTCTACGATCTGGCGCGGGATGCCATTGTTGCCCACAGGCCCATTGCGCCGGAAGTCTCCGTTCGTGTCATCACCACCCTGCGCGCGGCGCTGCCGGGGATCGCGTTTGCCTGCGAGGCGGGGTTGCGCTTCGGCTGCGAGCCGGCCTATGAGCAGTTGCGGCCCTATGCCAAACAGCAAAGCGAATGGCGGGCCGACGCCCTGGCGCTGGCCGAGGAACCTATCACCAAGCTCATCGCGCTGCACCCCACGCTGACGGGCGATGAATTGCTGGCCGAGACCCAGGCGCTGGTGGGTGATGACGTGTTTTGCACGCATTCGGGCTTGCCCATTGTGGAAATGAGCGCGCCCGGCGTGGATAAAGCCGCCGGAGTGGCTGCGCTGGCCGAACGTCTGGGCCTGCCTCGCGCCACTGTCGTCGCTTGCGGCGACATGCCCACCGATCTGCCCATGTTGCGCTGGGCCACCCTCGGCGTCGCTGTCGCCAACGCCCATCCCGATCTGCTGGCCGAAGCTGATGCCGTCACCGCCAGCAATGACGAAGACGGCGTGGCGCTGGTGCTGGAAGCGATGATGGGCGAACATTCCATGTTATGAGGCTTCCGGCGTCTTGGTTCGTCTCGTTGTTGTCCGTTTGGTTGTGCGCTGTTCGCCCGTTCCCGCTGCGCGTTTCGCTGCCGTCACAATGACCGCGATCAGGCGCTTTTCCGTCGCGCTCGCGCTCAGTTTGCCCTGAGGGTCCAGCCCATGCGCGCGGATGATCGCCCGCAGCGATCCCACCCGCAGCGTTTCCAGCGCACGACGCAAGCCGTCTTCTCCGGCTGCGGCATAGAGCGCGAAGGGGTCGGGCACGCCGGTTCCCAGTTCCACCGCTCGCCCGCTGACGCTGGGCGGGCCATAGCGTGACGAGCGGCGCGTGTGGCGCAGCGTGGGGGTGATGGAGTCGGGGGAGGACAATGTGTGCTCGGCACAGCCGCCGGGAGCTAAACCTCCCGGCGCGGAATGGCGAACTCCTTCGGGCTGGAATGCCCCAGTTTCGTGGGTTTCGTGAGAATCTTCGTGGCCTTCGTGTTTCCGTCCTTGTTCATTGGCCTGATCTGCTTGCGCGCCTGTCACCGCTTCCGTGCGCACCCGCTCGGCCAGCGCCGGATCGCGTTCCACCGCGTCGGCGAGCGCGCGCAGCCAGCGCACGAATTCTTGATCGCGCGCTGATTGGGCGTCTGACGCATCACCGGGCATGGGCCGTTCCTTTTTCGCTACATGCTGTGTCTCTTCATGAATTTCCCGTGTTCTCTGTCTGGCGTCGCCTTTACCGCGCCCCCGCTCGCCGCCGGCTATAGGGACTGTGTTCCGCAGCGGCGCGCTTTTTCACTTCACGCGCCAGTTCGGCATAGGCCACGCCACCGGGACTGTTGGGGGCAAAGGCCAGGATGCTTTCGTTGCGTCGGTGCGCTTCTTCCAGCTTCAGATTCTTGGGAATGGACGTGGCGAAGAGCTTGTCCTCGAACTTCTTCTCCAGGATACCATATGTTTCGCGGCCCGTCTTATTCTCTTCGTAAAACGTCACCAGAATCCCCAGCAAGCGCAGATCGGGGATGTCGAGTTCGTTGCCCAGGTCGTCGATGGTTGCCAGCAGTTTATCCATGCCGATGAGGGAGAATTCAGTGAGCGAGACCGGCACAATGACACCGTGCGCGGCGGCGAGCGCGTTTTGCGTCAGCACCCCCAGTGAGGGTGGCGTGTCGATGATGATGTAATCGAAGGTTTGCCCGGCCAGCGCCCTTGCCAGCTTCCACTCGCGCCCGGCCCGCGCCGCCAGTTCCACATCGACATTTTGCAGGCGCGCGTCGCCCGGCACCAGCCAGACGTTGTCTTCATTCGTCGTCCACAGCACATCCTGGATGGTCGCTTTTTCCATCAACACGTCATACAGCGACGGCACGGGATGAATGCGCCCGGTCAGGGCATAGGTCGCGTTGCCCTGGCCGTCACCGTCCACCACCAGCACGGTGTGGCCCAGCCGCGCCAGGCCCGCCGCCAGATTCACCACGCTGGTTGTTTTGCCGACCCCGCCTTTGTTATTCGCCACGCAGATCGCCGTCATGGCCATGCCCCCTTGTGCAGTTGCTTGTGTTTAGAGGGTAGCACCGGCCATGCGGCCTGTCAAAAACGGGCCCTATTGCTCAGGACTTTCGGGTGAAATGGGCTGCCGCAAAAAATTGACCCTAAAAGAATGATCGATCACAGCCGATAGAAGTAGGTGACATCATCGCTGCGCCTATGCCAGCCTGGTTTGTTTGATCACAGAAAGGGGACACCCATGGATCTCGATGCGTTGCTGGCCGAAGTTTTGACCCCCCTTGGCGTTGTTTTGGAGAGTGAGAGCGACACCATGAGCGACCTGGCCGCCCCCGAAGCAGATGCCGGCGGCGACCCCACCTGCACCATGTTTCAGACCTCGCGCGAGCATTATGGTGTCTTTTATCGTCTCGATCTTATTGACGGGCAGCCGGAATTGCGCGTCATCATGCCCTCTGATCGTCCCCCGGCGCGCATGACCATCTTTCGCGTGCGTCCCGCCCCCACCTCGGATATGCCCTCATGGTTCGCCCGCCTGCACGACAGTGAGATGGTCGGCGACAGCAACGCGGCATGCAACCACATGCTCTTCGCTTGCGGCGAGATCCTGAAAAATCTCTTCTGGGCTGGTAATCCTGAGACCTTGCGCTTCCCCGACGGCATTCTGGTGACGCGCGTTTTCGACTGAAGGATGCACCGGCCAAGTGTTGGTCCCTTCGGCCCGCTCGCCAGCACCGCTGGGGAGCGGGGGGTGCAAAGCAAATCTGCCCGCTAGCGTTCCTGTGAACGCTCTCATTTCAGCGCGGCAGATGGAGCGCCGGACGCGCCATACATCAGGCACTCACTCTAGCGGCGCAGTCTCGCCCAGCTGCCCCAGGCGGCGGATCTCCGGCCAGATGAGCGCGACAAGCGCCACAACGATGAGCGTGCCCACGCCGCCGGCGGCAACGGAGATGACGGGACCAAACAGTGTCGCCGTCAAGCCAGATTCGAAGCCGCCCAGTTGATTTGATGCGCCGATAAAGATGCTGTTGACTGCGGCGATGCGCCCGCGCAGTTCGTCCGGCACGCGCAGCAGCATCAGCGTCGCGCGCACCACCACGCTGACGTTATCCATCGCGCCCAGCAGTGCCAGCATGGCCAGCGACAGCCAGAAATTGCGCGACAAGCCAAAGATGATGGTTGCCACGCCAAAGGCCGCCACCGCCAGCAGCAACGCCCGCCCGGCGCGTTTGAACGGTGGGCGAAAAGCCAGGAACATGGCCATGCAGACCGCGCCGAGACTGGGGGCTGCCCGCAGCCAACCCAACCCGACCGCGCCCACGTGCAGGATGTCCGTTGCGAAGATCGGCAGCAGCGTGGTCGCTCCGCCCAGCAGCACAGCAAACAGGTCCAGCGTGATGGCCGCCAGGATGATCGGCGTGCGACGAATGAAGTTTGCGCCCGCCCCCATCGCCCGCAGCGAGGGCGCTTCGCGGGAGCGCGCCACCTTGCGCCCGCGCAGGAAAATCAACAGCACAATGTAACAGGCGACAGTAGCAACATCCAAGAGGTAGGCTAGGGTCGCGCTGCCATGCTGCCAGGCGATGACGAAGCCGCCCAGCGCCGGTCCCAGCACCGAGGCGAGCTGCCACGAACTGCTGTTCCAGGTGGCGGCGTTCTCGAAATGCTGGGGCGGCACGGTCTGCGGCACCATCGTCGAAGCAGCGGAATCATTGAAGATCTCGCCCACGCCCATGCCAAAAAGGCACAGATACACCAGTGGGATCGGTCCGCGCCAGGCGGAAAGGAGCGCCAGACCCAGCGCGCACAGCCCCAGCAGCGTTTGTGCGCCCATCATCACCGCCTTGCGATTGACGCGGTCCGCCACGAAACCGGCGGGCAGGGCGAGGGTGATCACCGGAATGATCTGCGCCAGCCCGACGAAACCCAACGCCAGGGCGGAGTGCGTACGCAGATACAGATCCCAGCCGATGGCAACATTCACCACCTGCTCGCCCAACGTCGAAATCAGCCGCCCGGCAAAAAACAAGCGGAAATCGCGGAAACGCAGCGCCGCCAACGCGTCATGTTTCGTCCGATGCTCTTCCGCTTCATCTTGGATGGGAAGGGGGCCGGGGGGTGAGACCACCCTGGCTGATGCTTCTAATTCCTCGCGCGCCAGTTCCTCGCGAATCTCCTGTGACAAAACGACGCAACCTCGCTAGGGAGTCATTATTGTGAGATCGGCATAGGCTGCCTCGCCGGTGGGACCGACATTGGGCGGATACGCGCCAAGCGCGACAGAACCGGAAGCGGGCAAAGACACCGCCTGGCCGTTGAAATCACCGTGATACACCTGCGCGCCGTTTACGGCGATGGTGTAGATGTCGTTCTGCACCTGCACGATGACCGTGTTACTCAGCAAGCCATCCGAAAACCACTGATCCGTCTCACCCAAATAGATCAGGTTGGTTTCAACGGGTGTGGTCGTGGATGGAGTCTGCCCAACAGCGGGAGCGTAAACCGCGAAGATGCCGGTTGTCGGCGCGAAGAGAATGGCAACATCTGAATGCACGAAGATAGCCGGACTCAGCGCGTAATCAAGCTGCGCCTGAGGCAAAATGCGCACGCTGAGGCGCAGATTGCTCAGGTTTGAGCCGCTGAGCCGACACGGACTCACCAGCCCATCGGCTGAGTTGTCGCGCGCATCCAGCCCGCCTTTCGCATAGCTGCAAGATTCCAGTGCGGTATCACGCAACTGCCAGGCACCATCGTTTTGCGCCAGACTGTTGCGGTAATAGGTCGTGTGGAAAGGCGACGCGCTCACCCCCACGCTCAACGCGCCGCCAAAAGCCATGCCCACCGCAGCCAGCGTCAGCGCTACCAGCACCGCCAGCCATATCTTCGGCACCACGCGCCCTTCCGGCACAGGATATTCCTGTTTGGGCGGCACGAGCCAATAGGGGTAAACAAACGGCGGTGGATAGAAAGGCACCGCTGCGGGCGGTGATGCCGCCGGGGGATGCGGCGGCAACGCGGACGGTTGTGGAGCCTCAGGCGGCATGTCGGGCATCATTGCGCACCCCCTGACGGCATGGGAGTCGCCGGCATCATCGGCGGTGCCGGGATGGGAGCCGGCGCGGGTTTTTCCGTTGGTGGCGGGGCCGAACGCAAAACACCCGTCACGCGGATCAACACCACCAGGATGCCGGCGTAGATGGCGAGCGGGATCACAATGGCACCTTGTTCCGGCAGGCCGAAGAACCAGATCGGCGAGTTCAGCAGATCGCCCACCGGGCCGGGGATGAGCGCCAGGAAAGTTGAGCCGTTGAAGATGCCGTGCTGCAAGACGGCATAGGCGATGCAGCCGATGCCCTTCGCGTAACGATTGGTGATGCCGCGCCCGCGAATGAGGTAAAACCAACCCAGCGTCGCCATGCCCGCGCCGACGCCATGCACCAGCCCCGTACCGATGCGCTCCATTGCCACCAGGATCCAGTCCGCGCCACCCTGGCCGATGTAGCCAATGGTCTCGAAGATGGCGAAGCCCATGCCCGCCGCCATGCCCAGCAAGAACGCCTCAGCCTGCGAGCGGATGCGCCCGATCATAGTGAGCGGACCGACCGGCTTAAAGCCTTCTTCCGCCAATGGAGCCACCACCGAAGCGAGCAGGAAGACGGCGATGATCTGGTTCGGGTTGCCGGTATTGAGTTGC
>JAJPKG010000284.1 GCA_021323815.1 Pseudomonadota bacterium | reverse complement strand
CCCGATGGGCTGTGGCTAGCGTATATGCTAAAATTGCATAATCGCGCTCCTATTCTCCCTCTTCATCTTTGGCGGGGAGGGAGTGGGACTTACCAGCCGCGCGGTGCCATGAGTTCTTCGGGGCGCAGGGTGCGCAGATCTACGCCGGGCATGGCGCTGCCGAGGTTGGACGAGACTTCGGCCAGGATGTCGGGATCGTCATAGTGCGTGGTCGCCTTGACGATGGCCTTGCCATAGCGCAAGGCCTCTTCGGGTGTGTGTGAATCGAAGATGCCGGAGCCGACGAAGACGCCGTCCGCGCCCAGCCGCATGGTGAGCGCGGCATCAGCGGGCGTTGCCACGCCGCCAGCGGTGAACATGACAACCGGCAGGCGGCCAAGCTCGCGCACTTCTTTGACCAGTTCATATGGCGCGCCGAGGTTCTTGGCCTCGGTCATCAGTTGCTCATCGGTCAGCACGGTCAGGCGGCGGATGCCATCCATGATGGCGCGCAGGTGACGCACGGCCTCCACGATGTTGCCGGTGCCGGCCTCGCCCTTGCTGCGGATCATCGCCGCGCCTTCGCCGATGCGCCGCAGTGCCTCACCGAGATTGCGCGCTCCACAGACGAACGGCACGGCGAAGGCATGCTTATCGACGTGATATTCCTCATCTGCCGGGGTCAGCACTTCGGATTCATCGATGCAGTCCACGCCGATGGCTTGCAAAATCTCAGCTTCCACGAAATGCCCGATGCGGCATTTGGCCATCACAGGGATGGTGACAGCGGCTTTGATCTGGCGAATCATCTCCGGATCGCTCATGCGCGCCACGCCACCCTCGCGGCGGATGCGCGCCGGGATCTTTTCCAGCGCCATCACGGCGGAAGCGCCCGCCTCTTCGGCGATCTGCGCCTGTTCGACAGTCATCACGTCCATGATGACGCCGCCTTTGAGCATCTCTGGGAAGGCGCGCTTGACGGCTACGGTTCCTGACTGCTTTTCCACGTCTTGCCTCCTCATGCCCGCGCGGAGATCGTGTTTATGCATGCCGGGCATGTGGCCGCTGCAACTGCGGCAGATATTTTCAGAACCGGAATGGATTCCGGTATTGGTGATGGCAGATGCCACACGGTTTGGTGAAACATGTCGGTGACAGTGCGATCGTAGCACAAATGGGGTTAGGTGACAATGGACAATGCATGGGGGGAAATGGGGTCATTTCCCAGCGTGGAGCAAGGGGGTTGCGTGACAGGGCCGCCGGGAGGTCAACCTCCCGGCTCGGAACAGAAACCCCTTTGGGCTGTGAGGAGAGATGCTCGCGTGGAGCAAGGTGATCGTGCGGCAGGGCCGCCGGGAGCTAAACCTCCCGGCTCGGAACAGAAACCCCTTTGGGCTAAGGGCAGACGAGGCCGCGCAGGACAAGATATCCAGTGGCCGAAACAGGCGAGCACAAGGTATTGCCCCTAAACGATGACAGGCGCAAAGATTCCAGGATCGGCTTTGAAGCCTGCGACATCGTGAAAGCCCGACTGGTCATTGATGTCCGCCCACTCGTCCCACAATTGCTGATTGCCGGTGATGTAGGGGCCATGATGGTGATGCAACCTTTCCCTTATACATCCTGGTGGAATGGCATTATCCTGTCGGATCGGTTTGAACGGGATCTCGCCTCAAATGGCCTGAATCAGCTCATAGTGGAATCTTTCTCAGTCACGCGTTGTTCCTCCGCTGGAAGCACCAGCCCATATAAAGCACACCATCGCTCCAGCCAGTGCAGCCGCACTTCTTCTTCAGCCATACCCTGATCGTAAGCGGGAGAAAGCAAGGGTAGTGCGCGTTCCACATGCACGAGCACGATGCTGGTAATGGGGCTGCGCGAGCCACGCTGGCGAAAAAAGGCCACGCCTCGCTCAAATATCGGGCCTTCCTGATAAACCATTGCCGATCCCTTGAAGCGATATCCCTTGCGGATAATTGGATCAACAACATTAATCTCCACTGTTGGTCGCGCCCTGAGGTTGTTCACGGTGCCGGGGGAACAGATATCGGCGAATAGAAGATGTTCATCATCCCAGACGCTGACAGTTCCTTTGGGAGAGAGATTCGGAGTGCCATCCTCGCAGACAGATGCGACAAAGCCCAATCGCTGTTCTGCGATCAGACGTTGCATCTCAGGGGTCAGCTTCACCGTAGCAGTCATCTCACACCGCCTTCCCTGTCAAAACTCAGAGGGAGTCCTGTTCCGAGCCGGGAGGTTGAACTCCCGGCGCACTTGCCACGCGATCATCTCGCCATTGGCAACGATTTCGCCAGATGAGAGGTTGGGCAACGGTTTTGCCAGATGAGAGGTTGGGCGCGATGAATCGCGCCCCTACGAAACGCGAGCGAGGCATGCCATCGCCCCTACGGAATGAATTGCGCGCTAGTCTGTTGGCACGTCCGGCGAGCCGTAGACGATGGCGCGCTTCACGTCTTCGATCAGTTCCGTCACGGGGATGCCGCGCGGGCAGACCTCGGCGCAGTTGAAGATGGTGCGGCAGCGCCAGACGCCCGTGCGGTCAGCGAGGATCTGTAAGCGTTCTGATGCGCCTCGGTCGCGGCTGTCGAAGATGAAGCGGTGGGCGTTGACGATGCTGTGCGGCCCGACCCATTCGCGGTTCGCCCACACCGACGGGCATGAGCCGGTGCACGCGCCGCAGAGGATGCATTTCGTCCCCTGGTCATAGCGCTCGCGCTGGGCCGGCGATTGCAGCCGTTCCGTCGCTGGCGGCGGCTCGTCGTTGATCAGATAGGGCTTGATCTTCTCGTACTTGGCGAAGAAAGGGTCCATATCCACCACCAGATCGCGGATGACGGGGTAGCCCAGCATCGGCTCCGCCGAGATCTTCGTGCCGAGATCCGCCACCAGGATCTTGCACGCCAGGCGGTTGTGGCCGTTGATGCGCATGGCATCAGAGCCGCACACACCGTGCGCGCACGAACGGCGATAGGTCAACGTGCCGTCCTGCGTCCACTTGATCTTGTTCAGCACATCCAAGAAGCGGTCCAGTGGACTCGCTTCGACCCTAAATTCCTGCCACTTGCCGACGATGCCTTCATCCGGCTGGGTGCGTTTGATGCGCACGGTCAGCGTCACGGTCTGCGTATCGCGGTCGGCTTCGGTGACTCTGGTTGCCGTAGCCATAGCCATTACTCCTTATTGAGGAAAAGGGACGAGACGCGAAGGTAAACGAAGAAAACGAAGGGCGCGAAGAAAGGAAGGATGTATCAGAAGCGAAGGCCCACATCACCCTTGAAAAACCTTCGTGTCTCTGCAAAACCTTTGTGCCCTTCGTGTCTCGTCTCCTTTTCTTATTAATATTTGCGCTCTTTGGGCTGGAACTCGGTGATGGTGACGGGCTTGTAGCGCAACGCCTTCACGCCGCCCTCATCGTCGCGATAGGCCAGGGTGTGCTTGAGGAAGTTCGCGTCGTCGCGGTCGGGGAAATCCTCGCGGAAGTGGCCGCCCCGGCTCTCTTCGCGGGCCAGCGCCCCTGCCACCGTCGCCTCGGCGCAATCCAGCAGGTTGCCCAGTTCCAGCACTTCCATCAATTCGGTGTTGAAAGTGGTGGAGGGATCGGTCACACGCACGTTGCGATAGCGCTCCTGCAATTCGGCGATCTTCGCCTGGCACTCTTTCAGCCCCGCAGCGGTGCGCATGACGCCGCAGAGTTTCATCATCACTGTGCGCATCTCCTCGCGGATCGGTCCCTCGGTCTCGCCGGTGTTGCTGTGCAGCCGCTCGATGGCGTCGCGCGTCGCGCTTTCCGGATCTTTCGGCAGCGGCGCGAAATCGAGATCGTTGGTGGCAAGTTGTTTGGCGATGTGCTTGCCGGCGCGGCGACCGAAGACGATCAGATCCACCAGCGAGTTCGTGCCCAGGCGATTCGCGCCGTGCACCGAGACGCACGCGCACTCGCCAGCGGCATAAAAGCCCACCAGCGGCGTGCGGTTCTCGTCCACGATCACCTGGCCTTCCAGGTCCGTCGGGATGCCGCCCATCGCATAGTGCGCCGTCGGCTGAATCGGCACCGGCTCGGTGATCGGCTCGATGCGCAGGTATGTGCGGGCGAAATCGGTGATATCCGGCAGCTTCTCGCGGATCTTCTGCTCGCCCAGGTGGCGCACGTCCAGATACACATAGTCGGTGGTGTCTTCGCCGGTTCCCGCAATGCCGCGCCCCTCGCGGATTTCGGTGACGATGCAGCGCGAGACGATATCGCGGGGGGCCAGTTCCGCCAGCGTGGGGGTGTAGCGCTGCATGAAGCGCTCGCCCTCGTTGTTGAGCAGATACGCGCCCTCGCCGCGCGCCGCCTCGGAAAGCAGCACGCCCACGCGATAAATGCCGGTGGGATGGAACTGGTAAAATTCCATGTCTTCCAGCGGGATGCCCCGGCGATACGCCACCGCCATGCCGTCGCCGGTGCAGGCCAGCGCGTTGCTGGTGATGCTCCACGCGCGGCCATAGCCGCCGGTGGCAAACACCACCGCCTTTGCGTGGAAGGTATGCACCTCGCCATCGCGAATGGAATAGGCCACCACCCCAGCACAGCGCCCGTCGCTGATCAAGAGATCGGTGAGGAAGAATTCATTGAAGAACCGCACCTGATTCTTGATCGCCGTCTGATACATCGTCTGCAAGATCATGTGGCCGGTGCGGTCCGCCGCATAGCACGATCTGCGCACCGGACCTTCGCCGAAGTTGCGCGTGTGGCCGCCGAAGCGCCGCTGGTCGATCCTGCCGTCATCCGTGCGGTTGAAGGGCAAGCCCCAGTGTTCCAGCTCATACACCGCGTCGATGGCTTCTTGGGCCAGCACTTCGGCGGCATCTTGATCCACCAGGTAATCGCCGCCCTTGACGGTGTCATACATGTGCCACTGCCAGTGGTCTTCTTCCTGGTTGCCGAGCGCCGCCGCCACGCCGCCCTGCGCCGCGCCCGTGTGCGAGCGCGTGGGGTAGACTTTCGAGATCACGGCGATGCTGGCGTTGGGCAACTGCATGGCCGCCATCAAACCTGCCCCGCCGGACCCGACGATCACCACGTCAAACTTGTGGTACGCCATTGTACAGCCTGCTTTCTATCAACGGGGGAGGCGAGACGCGAAGATCGCGAAGGAAGCGAAGAACACGAAGGATAAGAAAAGAAAGGAGATCACGTATCAACAAGCTTGTTGAACTTCTTCAACAAAACTCTTCGCGTCTCTTCTTTTACTTCGTGTCTCGTTCTTCTCGTCCTTCCCCAAAACCCTTGCTATTTATGGAGGTGGAACAGCGCGCTGAAGAAGGTGCCCAGCGGCGCGCTGCCCGGATGGAATGAGACGATGGTGAGCGTGCCCATCAGCCAGAAGGTGACGGTGACGAGGCCCAGGAACGATTGCCAGGCCAGCCGCCAGCCGCGCCCGCGCACGTAGTCATCCACCATCACGCGCAGGCCGTTCATGCCGTGCAGCAGCGCCAGGGTTAGCAGCACCAGGTCATAGACGCGCCAGAACGGATT
>JAJPKG010000012.1 GCA_021323815.1 Pseudomonadota bacterium | reverse complement strand
GGGGTTCGCAAACAGCCGCTTATCCCATCGAATCGCACCTCGGCTCGCTGCACGCGCCGTCCGTGTTCGTCAATTCTCATGCGCTTATAGATGGTGCCAACGGTTAACGACTGTGATTCTTTAGCCTTCGCTACCTTCTCTCGATGTGTTGGTGACATCAGCACCAGTAATTTCTCTGTTTCTGAGGGCTTATGCCAGGAAACTCCCGACGGAATCTCGTCGATCACATCGCTTAATGTGGTAACACGTGCTGATGGCACTGGCACGTTCCACCAAATCCACATCTTTTTCAAAGAATCCGGCAGTGACGATACTGCTGCAAGCAAATTTGGGGGTTCATCGCCAGGCTGAGGCTTTTGGGAATACAATCGAGCTGGTATTCGCACTCGCTTATCAACTGCGATAAGAAAGAATCTGGGGCGAGACTGTGGAACAAAGTGGACAGCATCCAAAACAATTGCCCCTACCCGGTAGCCGGTCGTCATTATGGCTGAGATGACCGCGTGCAGGTCACGACCTGAATGCGAGGTAATCAATCCTACGACATTTTCAATAACAATAATTGGTGGGTGCTCTTTTCTCTGCCTCAACTGTTCGATGAGACGCCAAAACGGCCAAAACGTTCCGCTCCGATTGCCTTTTAATCCTTTACCTGAGCCTGCTAAGCTCAGATCCTGGCAAGGGAACGATGCCCAGGCGAGCATAGCTCCCTTTGGAAGTTGCGTGGGGGAAATATGATGAATATCGTCAACAACAAGCTCATGTGCAGGAAAGAAATTGGCACGATAAATGGCTCCTTTTTTGGGGTCGATATCATTTGCAAACAAGCACTGCCAATTCTCACCGAGTCCCAGCCGCGCCATTCCACCACCAGCAAAAAATTCATAGAACCCAAAGGGAGACTGCATCGCATCACTCCTGAGATGGAACGTTTACAGATCTATGCCTTCACTGCCTGGCTTGATCATACACCGTATGTTTCGATTTTTCCAGTTCAAAATACGTTGGGCAGGCGTTTTCTTCACCTGCCCAGAGCATCAGCCAACTACGGCTCCAGTGTCAGCGTGGCCTCGGCGTTGGCGCGCACAGCGGCGGGGGTGAAGTCCATCGGCTGATAGCGCCCGCCGTCCCACAGGGGCAGCAGATCGAAGTTGTGGGGCGAGAACGGCTCGCCGGATTCGCCGGTGGTGGTGACGAAGCGCGAGGCATCCAGGTTGCCGAGGTCGATGATCTCGCGCATCGACGGCACCGAATCCTGGTCATAGTTGAAATCGGTGAAATTGCCGGAGCCGCCGACGTTGACGGTGGATGAATCGCCGGGGCGATCGACCGATTTGTTGGGCAGCACCAGCCGCAAGATCGAGACCGCCGTCAGGGGATGGTCGAAATGTGCCTGGTGCAACTTGCCCCAGTGCCAGACGCTCACATCCGCCGTGCCAAAGAAATGACGCAGGTCGTCATATGCCTCTTGCTCGGCTTTGACAATGGCGGCGTCGCGGGCGGCAGCATCCGCGAAAAATGGGGCCTGCGGATGCGCCAGGGCATCGCGCAACATCAGGAATTTGCTGATGGCATATTCGTTGTCGTTCCAATCCTTGAAGCGCTGGGCATCCAGCAGGGAATGTGCCATGTCGTCGATGAGGTGCGCGCAGGTGACTTCATAGATCGCGGCGGCACTGGACTCACGCGGCATGTCGCCGTTCCAGCCGGCGAGTGCCTGTTGCATCGCCTGCACGCTGGAACTGGTTGCCCCCTGTGCGCGGGCAAGATAAGGCGCGATCTGCTCTGCCGGGATGGAATGCACGTCAAGCTGCACGGCGGCGATGTCATCCGGGCTGAGATATGGCTTGGCGGTCAGCAATTGCTCGATGCGTTTGGCCCGGAAGCCAATGTCATAGGTGTTGGTGATGTAATAGGGATAGCCCGGCGCGGCGAGGCGGTTATTCGCCGTCAGGATGATGCCGGATGGCGGATTGAAGAGATGCGGCAGTTTGTCGAACGGCACGCGGCCCGTCCAGTCGTTCTTGCTGGTGGTGCCATCCACCGGCAGCAGGCCGTTGGCGGCGGGGCGGATGGGCAGCCAGCCGGAAAGGTGATAGCCGATGTTGCCTTGCGTGTCGGCATACACGAAATTCTGGCTGATGCTGATGTCGCTCAACGCCGCCTGGAAATCAGTCCAGTTCGTCGCCGCGCCAAGCTCGAAGAACCCCGCGAAGGTATAGTCCGGCTGCAACGCGGTCCATTGCAGGGCGATGGGCGTGGTCACGTTTTTGAGCGAGTCCAGCACCGGATTGAGGATCGGCCCGTGATTGGTGATGCGCACGGTCAAATGATCATCCGCCGCGCCCTTGACGTGGATCGTCTCTTGATCCAGCGTCACCGGCATCTGCTGGCCATTATAGAGATACGTTGAGCCATCAGGGCTGAGCTTTTCCAGATAGAGATCGGTATCATCCACCTGGCCGTTGGTCACGCCCCAGGCGATGTGCTCATTGTGGCCGATGATGACGCCGGGCACGCCGGGGAACGAGAAGCCGATCTCGTCGATGCCGCCGCCATTAAGCGCCACT
>JAJPKG010000295.1 GCA_021323815.1 Pseudomonadota bacterium | reverse complement strand
GGCGGAGAGAGCGTCCTCGATGCGGTGCTTCTTCTCTTTCAACTCGGTCTCGGTAGCCGCTCCGACCTGGATGACGGCAACGCCGCCGGAGAGCTTGGCCAGGCGCTCCTGGAGCTTCTCCTTATCGTAGTCAGAGGTGCTGTCCTGGATCTCGGTCTTGATCTGAGCGATGCGCGCCTTGATGGCCTTCGCATCCCCGCGACCTTCGACGATCGTGGTCTCTTCCTTGGTGACCTTGACCTGGCGGGCGCGGCCGAGCTGCTCGAGGGTGACCTTCTCCAGCTTGAGACCGATCTCTTCGGAGATCTTCTTGCCGCCGGTGAGGATCGCGATGTCATCGAGCATGGCCTTGCGGCGATCGCCGAATCCGGGGGCCTTGACCGCGACGACGTTCAGGGTGCCGCGGAGCTTGTTGACGACCAGGGTCGCCAGGGCGTCGCCCTCGACATCTTCGGAGATCAGCAGCAGCGGCTTGGCAGCCTGGACGATCTTCTCCAAGAGCGGGAGGAGATCCTTGGTGGCGGTGATCTTCGGCTCGTAGACGAGGATGTAGGGGTCATCGAGGACCGCTTCCATCTTGTCGCTGTTGGAGGCGAAGTACGGAGAGCTGTAACCCTTGTCGAACTGCATTCCGTCAACGGTTTCCAGGGTGGTCTCGAGACCCTGTCCCTCTTCCACCGTGATGACGCCGTCGCGGCCCACGCGGTCCATCACATCGGCAATCAGGTTGCCGATCTGCTCGTCAGCGGCAGAAACCGAGGCGATCTGCGCGATCTCTTTCTTGCCTTCAACCGGGGTGGCGATGCTGCGGATATATTCCACGACCGCTTCCACGCCGCGCTCGATGCCCTGACGCAGCAGCATGGGGTTCGCGCCGGCGGCCAGGTTGCGCAGGCCCTCGTTCACGATGGCCTGGGCCAGCACCGTTGCGGTGGTGGTGCCGTCGCCGGCCACGTCGTTGGTCTTGACGGCAGCTTCCTTCAACAACTGCGCGCCCATGTTCTCAAAGGGATCTTCCAGTTGGATCTCTTTGGCGACGGTCACGCCGTCATGCGTCACGGTCGGCGCGCCAAACTTCTTATCCAGCGCCACATTGCGGCCCTTCGGCCCCAGCGTGGTTTTCACCGCTTCGGCCAGAATGTCGATGCCGCTTTTCAGCTTGCGGCGCGCGTTCTCATCAAAGACGAGTTGTTTCGCCATGTGTATGTGCTCTCCTCAAGAAATGTCGTTGTTATCGTAGGATGAAAGGACGAGACACGAAAACCGCGAAGAGAAATGGAAAAGCGCGAAGAATCCTTGAAATCTGGTCTTGCTCTTTTTTTTCCTTCGTACTCTTCGCGTCTCGTCTTAAACTCGCTTACTCGCTCAGGACGGCCAGCACGTCGGATTCGCGCAGGACCAGCAGATCCTCGCCGTCATATTTGAATTCCGTGCCGCCATATTTGGCGAACAGCACTTTGTCGCCGACCTTCAACTCCATGGCGGCGCGCTCGCCGTTGTCCAGCAGTTTGCCGGCACCAACAGCGATGACGGTCCCCTCTTGGGGCTTCTCTTTCGCGGTGTCGGGGATGATAATCCCGCCCTTGCTCATTTCTTCTTTGGCGGATGGCTTCACAACCACACGATCGCCAACTGGACGAATCTTGGCCACCGTCTCATCTCCTTTGCTGGATGTTTTGCTCTTGGTTGCCACAGCTTCAAAATCTCAACTTTCGATTCGGTATGTGCTGCTCCGCAAGGCTGCGGAGTTCACCGACGGAAATGGTCGCCAGGTTTTTTCGGGATCATGCTCCTGCGACCGCCGTTAGTGATGATAGATCAGGTTTTGTAAGAAGTGTGTAGGAGGAGTGTTAGAGTTCTGTTAGAGATCCCTCTTCCCCCTCTTGACAAAACTTGCATCAGTGATATATACTTTCTCATCATGAAAGTATATTTTCAGAAGGAAAGAACGAGATGTCCATTGAACGACACGAGGCGGAAGAACAACTGCGCCTGGTGCAGCGTGCGCAAAAGGCTGCCGAGCGCAACAGCATCGAAAATGGCGTCGTCCTTATCATCTGGGGAATCTTGATCGCCGTCGGGCTGGCGCTGTTTGATGTCTTCTCTGGTCCGGTGGCAACGGGGGTGTGGGCCGCGCTGGCGGTCGTGGGCACGCTTGTGATGGTGCGCTATGCCTCGCGTTTCCGCGTGCTGCCGCGCAGGCTGCGCTCGCCCTGGATCTTCCTGGCGATCCTGTGCCTCTATTATCCGGCCATCCTGGTTGGGGGCATTCTGCTGTTCCCTTCGCATCCCCATTTCCTGTTCACCACCATCGGACTGCTCACCGCGCTGCCGTTGGTCGTTGTGGGAATCGTTCAGCGCCAGCGCACGCGGGAGGCGTGAGATGGCTGCCAGCAAGCAGACTGATGATGCGCGTTCGGAACATCATCCACGCCTGGACCTGGACGAACTCATTCACCAGCCAGTGCGCCTGTCAATCATGGCGATTCTGGCGCAGAGCAAAAAGGTCGATTTCGCCTTCTTGCGCGATTACGTGGAACTGAACGACTCAAACCTGTCGCGGCACCTGACGGCGCTGGAAGAGGCGGGCTATATTGCCATCGAGAAAGTGTTCGAGGGCAAGCGCCCGCGCACTTGGCTTTCGCTCACCCCTGCGGGACGCACCGCCTATGAGCGCCATGTGCAAACCCTGCTGCACATCGTCAACGCGCCACCCCAAAAGCCATGAAACGAGCGAGGCGGCCCATCATGGAAAAATGGGGCACCTCGCAACAAAGAGATCGGGATGAGATAGGGATATTATTGTCCCTACTTCAGATCAAAACTGAAGGTCCAGGGGCCATCGACCGGCGGGAACTGATTTTGGTCCGGATAGATGGTCGGAACGGTGAAAATCGCTCTTCCGGTGAAGGCTGAGGTCTCTGTGAGGTAGTGCAGATTATACACGAGACCGGCCTTTCCGTTGATGCGGCACGCTGGTGTCGGATGCTGCTCATACTGAGGTTTCACCTGCGTTCCATCGGGCAAGGTAAGCAACGGCTCGCTTTCCGGCGGATGGACGATGCCGAGTGGACTCATGCCGCCGAAAATCGCCGATTGATAGAGTTCATCGAAGAGGGGATCGTTGTAGGGATCTCCCTTTCCCCCAACAAAACACACGCCGACGGCAATGCCCCCAGGATAGCCATCATATTGCAGCGGGGCCGGCGCTTGAACCACCGAAAGCACCTGCATGCTGAATCCCTGGTGCGTTTGGGGGGCGCAATTCAGGTTTTCCACCGAGTGCGGACTAACGCTGGTAAACGCGAAACGCACTTGCCATGGACCCGTCAGAAAATGATCAAACTTACCATTTTCCAACTCCATCCGATTCACCGTTAGTGTCGCGGTCTGGTGCGTGCCAAGAACCCCAGCTGACTGTGCTGGCAGCAGAGCGTAGCCCTCCCAATTTCTTACACCCGCTGAGGTATTTCCCAAGCTGCCGCCAAAGCCGAGGCTGATGGCAGTACCATTTTCGGGGGTGATGGACCCGTCGTATGGGCCATACGGTGCCGGTTGGGATGCCGGCGTCTGCACGTGCACTGTAACAAAGGTGCGCGTGTAATCCGTATAGAATGTATCGAGGGTCATGGTGATACCGTGAACCGTCACCGATTGCCCGGTGGTTGCCTGGAATGTGCCACCCTTTCCATAGGTAACCGATGAGATGCTGCACGTGGGCGCTGGCAATGCTGTTGGAGCAGGTGTTTTTGTGCTCTTCGTCGCCACATTTGGCACGCTGGCATGCCCGCCATTATGGGTGCGGAACATCGCGAACCCAGTGACAACAAACATGGCCAGCAAGGCGACAACGGCTATGGCTGAGAAACCCTTTCGCCGTTCTGATTGAGATGATGGCGTGACTGGGGGTATGGATGGGTGCATAGGATATGATCCTTTCGCGTGTGCAGCGCTCTGCGCGGTGATGCGTTGATGCAAAATCGCAAGGGACGCCGGTGCCGCCTGCAATCGCCATTCGCCGGGGTGCGGCTGGCGTGCCATGCGGGCGATCTCGCGCCATCCGGCCAGATCTTCGCGACAGCGCGCGCACTCCGCCAGGTGGCGGGCAAGTTGCTCGCGGTCCTCGCCTTCCAGGCGGCCATTAACATACAGCGGCAGCAAGTCGGACCAGTGCTCGTGCGCATCAGGTTGCATCATCTTTCATCCCTCCCTCGCGCTTTGCTCGACTTCATGCAATAACGCGCGACGGGCATACGTCATCCGGCTTTTGATCGTTCCCAGCGGCACGCCCAGAATGCGAGCGCATTCTTCAAACGTGAAGCCCTGATAAAACACCAACTCTAAAATCTCGCGATGCTTGGGAGAAAGGCGCGCGAAGGCATCGGCCATCGCCAGACGTGATACGATGGCTTCTTCAGTGTCGCCCTGAGTGATATCTTCTACATCATCAAGCATTTCCGCCGGCAAAGTGGCAGTGACGGAATGACGAGACCGCGAGCGGTAGGCTTTGGCCAGTTGATGGTGAACGATGCCGAAAATCCAGGTGGCGGGTGAGCCGTTTTGCGGTTGATAGGATTTTGCCGAATACCAGACGTTCAAGAACACCTCTTGCAGCACGTCTTCGGTCCACTCGGCGTTGTGCCCCAACCGCTGAAACAAATAATGCGTCAAGCGCGCGTGATAGCGCAGGTACAACTCGTCCAGCGCCCCTTGATCGCCGGAGGCAACCAGCGCCAGCAGCCGCTGCTCTTCAGCGATGGCATGATTCATGAGCCGCTTTCCCCCGCTCGTGCTGATTGCATGAGATATTAACCAGGGAAAAGCGAAAAGGTTCAAATTTTTCCCGCCAGCGACTAAAGTCGCGCCTTTAGGCCATTGGCCGCGAAGCCTGCCAGCGTAGGCCGAGGTTGCGTGTAGGCCGCGTCGGCGACGGGCGAGGCATGCCATCGTCCCTATGGATGGAAACCCACGAAGGTGGGATTTTGTGGCGGAACGCCCAGAGGCGCGCAAATTGATCCTTCCATCGATGCCGTCGGCTGCACACTCAGTGAGCAGGCTTACGGCCCTTTTTGTGCCACGCGGGCTGGTCGTGTGGCGAGCCGTTTCGCCAGCATCACCACACCGAAGGCGATGCTCGTCGCGGCGGCATACCACAGGCTGGGCAGGCTCGCGGCCACCAGAGCAAGAACGGCCAATGACGCGATGATGAGCGCGCCGAGCAGTTGGCGGCCACGCAACAACCGCCATGCCGCGAGGAAGATCAGCACATACGTCGCCAGGAAATTGCCGCTGGAAAGCTGGATGAAGGTTTCGAGATGTCCGCCGGCCACGCCATAGAGCGTCGTGGCAACGGCCCATATGCCGCCCAGCAGCAGCAGCGCGGCGCGGGGCGTGCTGCTCGCCGGATCGATCCGCGCCAGCCGCTCTGGAAAGAGGCCGTCGCGTGCCAGAGACACCACCAGCCGCCCGCCGCTGCGCGTCCATGTCAGCATCAGTAGGAAGATCAACACGACCGCCAGCAGCGCGCCCGCCTGTGCCGCCGCACTGCCCAGCGAGAAGCGCAACAGATCCGACAGCGAGGCGTTGCTCGTCGCAATCGTGGCACGATCCAGGCTGCCCACCACCACAATGCCCAGCAACACGAAGAGCGCGCCCACCGCGCCCACTGCGGCCCGCAGCGACCTCACCAGCGTGAAAGGATCGGTGAATTCCTCGCCAGCGAAAGCCGCGTTTTCCCAGCCGACGAAAGCGAAGAACGCGATCAGCGCCGAGGCGGCGATCCCCGCCGGCGCATAGCCGCTCACGTCCGTCAGCCGCGCCGCGCTCACATGCGGCAGTGCCAGGCCGATGGTGGCGACGACGGCGACCAGGCACGCGAAGAAGATCCAGCGTTGCCAGCGCATGATGGCCGTCACGTCAAACAAATTCACGGCGATGAGGATGGCCAGCTCCGCTGCTGCGACCGGCACATCCCATTGCGGGGCGAGGCCGGTAAGCTCGCGCAGATATTCGGCGAAGATGAGCGCCACGCTGGGTGCGCCCACCGCCATCGCCATCAGATAGAGCACACCGGTCAGTTGCCCGACGCCCGCGCCTAATCCCTTTGCGATGAAGGCCGTTACGCCGCCTGCCGACGGGTAGCGCGCCCCCAACTCTGCCATCACCCGCGCCATCGGATAGGACAGGAACGCCAGAGTGGCCCAGATGGCGATGGACCACGGACCAGCATGCCGCGCTGTGATGGATGGCAACGCGATCAAGCTCTGCCCCAACACGGCAGTAGTATAGAGCACGAATCCATCGGTGACGGTGAGATGTTTGCGAAATTGTACAGATGTCGCGGTCATGATAGCTCCCGGCTGGCCCTACCCTCAGGGCAACCACAAGGGATCGCCCCTCCAGACCCCGCTCGCCAGCGGGATCGCGTGAAATAAGTAGGTTATCTGTTCTCTTGTACCTCTATGATACAAGGGAAATGTGGTAAAATGAAGGGGAAACCGAAAGGAGATAGGACACGATGACGCAGAAGCAAAAGGAAAACCAGCGCAACGCTTTCGATGTTGACAACGGTCTGGATGAGGTGGATTGGCGCATTTTGGGGGAGTTGCAAACCAACGCGCGCATCACGTTCGCGGAACTCGGACGCCAGGTGGGGTTGACCGCGCCGGCGGTGGCTGAGCGCGTGCGGCGGCTGGAAACAACGGGCATCATCACCGGCTATCACGCGCAGGTCAATCCCGAAAAGCTGGGGTTGCCGCTCACGGCATTCATCCGCTTCAAGACCTATCAATCCGCGCGCCCAAACCCCGAACGGATTATCGCGCAACATCCTGAGATCCTGGAATGCCACCTGGTGACGGGTGATGATTGCTTCATCATGCGCGCCGTCGTGACTTCGGTTGCGCATCTGGAAAGCCTGATTCGCCGCCTGGCACCGCATGGGGATGTCACGACATCGCTGGTGCTGTCATCGCCCATCACGCGCCGTAACCTCACACCGGAACATCTGGCATGGCAGCAATGATCGCTGATCGAATCAGGTGTATGCGCTCTGCCACGTCTTCAGCTTCCACTTTCATGCCCAGGCCCTGGATGTCGAAAATCTTCAGAGCTTGCTCAAGCAATGCCAGCGCGGACTCGCTATTGCGGTCGCGCAACCACAGCAGCCATCCGTGTGAGCGTTGAAAGCCCGCGATTCTGCGACGTTCTTTATTCCGCTGCACCGCCTCATCATAGAGATCGAGGAGTCGTTCTGCTTCGGCAAAATCACCTTCATCGAGGGCGATCTCTGCCAGATAATTGGCGGACGCATGCACCACGCGTTGGCGCTGGCGCGTCTTTCCTAAGCGTTCAGCCTCGCTCAGACAACGTTTGGCTGCTGCATAGTCCGCCACCCCGCCGGCCTCGCGCGCCGCGTGATAAAGGGT
>JAJPKG010000468.1 GCA_021323815.1 Pseudomonadota bacterium | reverse complement strand
TATGCACGTCCACCACCATGCCCAGGCCACCGTGAATCGGCTGCACGTCCACCGTGACGCCGGGGGGAGTGAGCTTGGCGACCTGTTTTTTCAGCAAGGGCAGCACGTTTTCCGGCGTCTGATTCGGCACCAGGCGCAGGCTGATCTTCACTTTCGCTTCGGCGGGAATGACCGTTTTCGCGCCCTCATCCTGAAAACCGCCGACGAAGCCGTGCACCTCGAAGGTCGCCCGCGCCGCCATGCGCTCAATCAGCCCATATTCCTGCTCACCGGGGAAGATATCCACGCCCATCTCGTGCCGCAGGCGTTCTTCCGGCGTGCCGGGCTGGCGCGCCCACCAACCGCGCTCTTCGTCCGTCACCGGCTTCGCCAGGCGGCTGAGACCGGGGATATTGATCTTGCCGTTCTCGCCCTTGAGCCTGGCGATGATGAGCGCCAGCGCATGCAGCGGGTTCGGCGCAACACCGCCATACGTGCCGGAATGCAGATCATGCGTCGCGCCTCTGGCGACCAGCTCGGCATAGAGGATGCCGCGCGTGCCGTAGACGATGGAAGGCAGTCCAGGGCCGAGCATGTGCGTGTCGGCGATCAGCACCGCGTCGCAGGGGATCTCATCGGCGTGCTGGATCACATATTTTTCGATGCTCTCGCCGCCGCATTCTTCTTCGCCCTCGATCAGAAAGCGCACGTTGACCGGCAACTGATGCTGCGTCGCCATCTGGGCCTTCACGCCCTGGATCATCGCCAGCACCTGGCCTTTGTCATCCGTCGCGCCGCGCGCATAGATCTTGCCGTCGCGGATCGTCGGCTCGAACGGCGGCGATATCCACTCCTTGAGGGGATCGACCGGTTGCACATCGTAATGCCCATAGATGAGGATCGTGGGCTTGCCCTCAGCATGCAGCCAATCGCCATAGACCAATGGCGCGCCGCCCATGTCGATCAAGCGCAGATGTTCCATGCCGGCGGCCCGCAACTGTGCCTGCACGAATTGCGCCGCGCGCTGCATATCGGCTTTATGCTGAGATAACGTGCTGATGCTGGGGATGCTCAGAAATGCCTTGAGATCGGTGAGATACTCGTCGCGGTGACTGTCGATATACGCATGCACCGGCTGGGTTTTCGCGGTGACGGCCATGATCTGCCCTACCTCATCCTCAATGATATGCGGTCCTGCTTGGCCGCATGGGGGAATGTTCGTATGATGAGGATAGTGTATCACGCCCGTGTTCCACGTGGAACGTTTTCCCACCGCCGGCCTGGATTTTTAGCGCCACCACAGATATTGCCGCAGGATCTCGTCAGTGTGTTCGAGCGTGTGTTGCAGGGTCTTCGTCACAAGCCAGTGCAAGCTGACCGGTCCCCACAGCGCCGGCAATTCGCGCTGCCAGGCATCATCCGGCAGATCGGCGATCAATGCGATCTGCGCGGCGCGAACAGCGCGCAGATCGGCCAGCATATCCGCCAGCGGGTGGCCCTGACCGCCGTTCCAATCGGCTTCCTCGCGCTGCGCATCTTCTGTTTGATCCGTGCGCGGCGGAGCGTCATCCCCAAACCAGAGGCGCATCCAGGGGAGAGCGATGCGCTGCTCATAACAGGTCAGGTGAAACACAATGCGCGCCACCGGCCAGCGATCCGCGCGGCGCGAGGTGAAAAGACGCTCGGCGGGCATCTGCTCGACCGCCCAGATGAAATTTTCCAGGCTCGACTGCAACTGCTGCTGCCGCCACTGCGCGCGATCCATCTATGCCTTCCTGCCCAGGCCCAGTTTGCCGAACACTTTGCCGAAGATGCGGTCAAGCGGCAAAGTGTCGTCGATGCGCAGGAAGCGTGCTCCCAGATAATAGACGACGGCCCCGACAATCGCCGCCGCCGAAAGCTGGCCAATCAGCGCCAGGTTATTCAAAGTGGTGGTGTTGAAATGGGGTATGGCGACTTCCAGCAAGGTATAAGTCAGCAACGCCGCCAGGGTCGCCACCAGACTCGCCGCAATCACTCCCGCCAGGAAGTTGAACAGCGGGCGCAAGGCAAACCAGCCCAGTCGCGGGCGCAGCAGCAGCAACAGCACCAGCGCCTCGCCGGTGGAACCAATGCTGGTTGCCAGCGCGATACCCCCCACGCCGAGCGGCTGCAACAACAAAATGCTCAGGCCAATCATGAAGAAGAGTTCCACCACGCCGACCTCGACCGCCGTGCGCGAATCTTGCAGGGCATAGTAGGTGCGCACCAGGATCTCGATGGTCGCCAGGCCGGGGATGCCGATGGCGAAATAGATCATGGGGATATAGACCAGCGGCTCCTCATCAAGCGTGAAAGCCCCATGCACAAACAACAGCCGCGTGATCGGCTCCGCCAGCACCATCATCCCCAGCGCCGACGGCACAGCGAGGAACAGGATGATGCGTATCGTCGAGAAGACGATGCTGCGCATCCGCTCCCAATCTTTCGACACCACCAGCGTCGCCAGGGTCGGAAAAGCCGCCTGGCCAACCGCCATGCCGAAGATGCCAATGGGCAGCAAGATCAATTGAAATGCTTGTTGATAGCCATAAAACGCGCCCTCGCCGTTATTCACCAGCGAGATCAGCGCGCTCACTACGAAGGTCGAGGCATAAAGCGCGACGGAGTTGATGATGCGCGGCACCATCAGCTTATACATCGTGCGCACGCCGGGATGCAGCACATCGAAGGTCAGCGAATAGCGCATGCCGCCGGTGATGAGGCCGGGGATCTGGATGAGCAATTGCAACGCCGCCGCGATGACCACGCCCCACGTCGGGCCGAGGATGCCCAGATGACCGCCGAAGACCTGATATTTGTTGTCCAGCGCGGTCGCCGCGATGCCGCCGATGAGACCGACGTTATACAGCACCGAGCCGATGGCCGGCAGCAAGAACCGTTGGCGCGCCTGCAACACCGAAGTCGTCAGCACCGAAATGCCCAGCAGCACCGGCTGGATGAGCATAATGCGCGACAGCAAAATAACCTGCCGCGCTTCCTCTGCCAGCGCTGCCGCTTTCACGGGATCTGACGTTGGCTTGAACAGACCGGCGGCATACAGATGGGCCAGTTGGGGCGTGAAAAACGCGGCGATGGCGGCGAGGACCGCCAGCACAAAAACCGAAGTGTTCAAGGCCGCGCTGGTGATATGCCACGCCGTCTTCTTGTCGCGCTTCTCGATCAGATATTCAGCGAAGATGGGGATGAAGGCTGAACTGAGCGCGCCGCCGGCGACGATATTATAAACCGTGTTTGGCAGAATGAACGCGTAATTATAGGCATCAGCAGCCACGCCCGCGCCGAACACACTGGCGAAGAAGGTCGTACGCGCCACGCCCAGGATGCGGCTGGTGATGAACGAGCCGGTGATAATGGCTGTCGCCAGCGCCACCTGGCCGCCACGATAGGCGCGCACCTGAGCGGAGGGCTGATCATCAATGCCCAGTTGTGCCGGAATGGTGAGGGTTTGCACTTCCACCGGCATGCTATCCGGCCCAATCAGGGAATCGCTGGGCGCGCCGGTGAGCGTGGGGCGACGATAGCGGCGCACCGTTGCGGGCGTCGGTTCGGGTACCATGTTTCCATAACCAGAAGGATTGGTTACCTGGCGGACCGGCTGATTTTGCATCCGTCGCTCACTTTCCACATCCGGCGCGGCGCGTGGTGCCGGAACGGTGTCTTGAGAAAATGTTGTGCCTGGTTTGGCAGCCCTCATTGTATCATACCTGGCGCAAGCAGTATAGCCTTTTCGGGACGATGTGGCGACTGTCACTTGTTGAGGAGGCGCGGAAAAGCGTATGATACAAACGACGCCGTGTAGGAACTGCACGGATGCCGTTATTGGCTATCATGCTGAGGAGCGACGCACTTCATGTTCCGCACCATGTGCAAGTCAAAGATCCACCGCGCAACCTTGACTCAGGCGGATCTCCATTATGAAGGCAGCATCACCATCGACGAAGAATTGATGGAAAGCGCCGATCTGTTGCCTTATGAGCAGGTTCAGGTGGTGAACGTCAACACCGGCAATCGCTTCGAGACCTATGTCATCCCCGGCCAGCGGCATTCCGGCATCATCGGTCTCAACGGCGCAGCTGCGCGGCTGGGCGCAGTGGGTGATATCGTTATCATTATGAGTTATGGGCACTATACCGATGCCGAGGCTCGCGCCCTCGCTCCCATTCGCGTCTTCGTGGACAGCGAAAATCATATCACCGAGCGCGTGCAGGCTCCCATCAGCCAGGCGGTGATGGTCGGCCACTAATACCCAATGAGGGGCCAGGGAAACATGCAAAATAAACACTATTCCACCACCGCCGGTGATATCTCGCGCGACTTCGCTTATGAGGAGAAACCGCGCCTATCACCGACCTGGCAATTGATCATCGACATCGGCGAAACGCTGATCCTGACGGTGGTCATGTTCATGGTCATCCGCTTCGCCGTGCAAGATTTTCAGGTGGAAGGCACCAGCATGCTGCCTACCCTGCAAAATAACCAGTTCGTGCTGGTCGATAAATTGACCTATAATTTCAGCCAGCCCCAGCGGGGGGATGTCATCGTCTTTGAATATCCGCTCGACCACACGAAAAACTATATCAAGCGCGTCATCGGCCTCCCCGGCGACCATGTGACGGTCAACGCCGCCGGAATTGTGCGCGTCAATGGCAAAGCCCTGAGCGAACCCTATGTCAACGATCTGGATAACTTTTACGGCGACCGCGATGTGACGCTTGGAGCCAATCAATATTACGTGCTGGGCGATAATCGGGGCGGCAGTTCCGATTCTCGCGAATGGGGTCCGGTGAACAAGAGCGAGATCATCGGCAAGGCAACGCTGGTCTATTGGCCCTTCTCTGCTTTCCACTTCCTGCCCAACGAGCACAGCGTCTTCAACGGCGTGCCTTCCAGCAACACATCATCCACCATCTCGCCACTCCCCAACACAACCTTGCAATCCCAGCTGGATACACCCTTCTCGGCGCTGACACTTTTCGGCGCGTTGCCCGTCTCCGCCGCCATCGTGCGCGCCCGCAAGCGCACCCGCCGCTGACACAGCGCATGTTTGCCCGCGCTCTGTCAGGCAGAAAAAAAAAAATCAGAGGATGATCCTCCTGTACATCCTCTGAGATATTTTTATTTTATCGCCACACCCGGCCCGCATCGCGCCAGCGGCTGCCGCTCGCCACTGCGCCATCGGGTTGCACGGTCCTCGCTGGGGCGCTGCGGCTGGCGGCTTGCAGAGCACCGGTGAGCGCGGCGACAGCTTCGGGCGCGAGCGAGGGTTCATGCGGATCAGAGGCAGCTTGGTCTTCGAGGGCGTCGTGGCCGTCTTGCACCACTTTATCCCACGTCTGGGCGATGAAATCCAGCGCCAGATCGCCGGCGATGAAGCGCGGATGCGCGAGGGCATATTGCGAGAAAGGCAGCGTCGTCTGAAGGCCGGTGATGACATATTCCCGCAACGCCCGCAGCGACCGCGCGATGGCCGTGTCACGATCCGGCCCCCACACAATCAGTTTGGCCAGCAGCGAATCGTAAAACAGCGAGAGTTCCATGCCCGGATACAGCGCGCTATCGACGCGCACACCCGGCCCCGACGGCTCGCGCAGATGCGTGATGCTCCCCGTCGCCGGCAGGAAGCGATTGAACGGATCTTCCGCCGTGATGCGGCATTCGATGGCATGGCCGCGAAACACGATATCTTCCTGGCGCACAGAAAGTGGCAGCCCGGCGGCAACGCGGATCTGCTCGCGCACCAGATCCATGCCGGTACACCACTCGGTGACGGGATGTTCGACCTGCAAGCGCGTGTTAACCTCCATGAAGTAGAACTGCTTGTCGGGGCCGAGCAAAAATTCGACCGTGCCGGCGTTGACATAACCGCACTGCTGCGCCAGCCGCACTGCCGCGCCGGTGATGCGGTCGCGCAGATCGGCATCCAGCGCGACGGAGGGGGATTCTTCCACCAGCTTTTGGTGGCGGCGCTGCAAGGAGCATTCGCGCTCGCCGAAATGCACCACGTTGCCATGCTGATCGCCCATGATCTGCACTTCGATGTGGCGCGCGGGAGCGATCGCTTTTTCTAGATAGACCGTCGCGTCGCCAAAGGCCGCCAGCGCCTCGGCCCGCGCCTGAGCCAGCGCCGATTCCACCTCATCGGGATGATAGATGAAGCGAATGCCCTTGCCGCCGCCGCCGGCTGCCGCTTTCAATAACACCGGATAGCCGATCTCCGCGGCCAGTTTGCGCGCCTCGGCGGCATCCGCCATATCTTTGTTGACACCGGGGGCGATGGGCACCTTCGCTTCGATGGCGATGCGTCGCGCCGAGGTCTTTTCACCCAACGCCTGCTGCACGTTCGCCGGGGGACCGATGAAAATGATGCCGGCATCCGCGCATGCCTGGGCGAAATGCGCGTTTTCCGACAGGAAGCCATAGCCGGGGTGAATCGCGCCGGCCCCGGTCTGTTTGGCCGCGTCGATGATGCGCTCGATGTTGAGATAGCTGGCGCTGGCAGTCGCGGGACCAATATGCACGGCCTCATCAGCCAGGCGCACATGCGTTGCCAGCCGGTCGGCATCGCTATACACCGCGACGCTGCGCAACCCCAGATCGCGGCAGGCGCGGATGACGCGCACGGCGATCTCGCCGCGATTGGCGATTAAAATGGTATCGAACGGGAAACGGGCGGATTCCGCCGCAAGGGGATTCGGCACAGATACTCCTCCAGCGATTCTTGCATGCCTTCATGGTATGCAACGGCGGGGCGCAACTGCAAGTGTTCCACGTGGAACAGTACGTACCCGAAATATGCTACGCTACGGGTGACATCATCTTTCGGGGGGAAGCGATGAGCGAAGTCAGGCATTCAGGCGAGATGGTTGGGAAAGTGGCCATCATCACCGGAGCAAGTCAGGGGATCGGCGCGGCGACGGCACGGCATCTGGCCGCAAAGGGAGCGAGGGTCGCGCTCGTGGCCCGCTCGGCGGATCTGCTGGCACAGGTAGCCGCTGAAATTCAGGCAGCGGGCGGCACCGCGCTGTCATTGCCCGGCGATATCAGCGATCCAGCGCAGGTGCGGGCGATGTTTGATCGCGTGGTCCATGAGTGGGGGCCATGCGACATCCTCATCAATGCCGCCGGGGTCGTGGTGAACGTGCCATTCATGGAGATGGACCTGGCTGCATGGGATCACGTGATCAACACCAACCTGCGCGGGTTGATGCTCTGCTGCCAGGCCGCGTTTCGTCAGATGACAGCACGCGGTGGCACCATCCTCAACTTTTCGTCGCTTTCCGGCGTGAAGAACGTTGAGAAATTCCCTGGTCTCAGCGCCTATGTGGCGTCGAAATTCGGCGTGGCGGGCCTCACCGAAGCGCTGGCGGTGGAAGGCAGACCGCTGGGTATCCGCGTGATGGCCGTCAGCCCCGGCGCGGTGGATACCCCCATGCTGCGCGCCGCCGCCCCCCACCTCAAACCCGGCATGACGCCGGACGACATGGCGCGCATTGTTGGATTCATGGTGAGCGATGCCGGGCGATTCCTGAACGGCACGAACCTGGAGATCTTCTCGAATGTATAAAGAGGATGGCTGTTTCAGACACGCTTTATGGCACCTGTGGAAACGCACCAGGGAAACTGGTACTTAGTGGCTAGCCTTCTCGACATTCCGGTCAGCATGGCAATAATGAAGGAAATGGCTGCAAACGCTGGCAGGGAACCACCGAACGCGCAGAAAGGCATGGAGATTGCCTGTTACAATATGCATAAAGGTTCCTTATCGCGCGGCCAACCTCGCGGGATATGCCGGGGAGGTATTCCACTGATGATTACAGCCACCACTGCGACCAAAGTCATCTATATTGTTGAGGACGACCTCCCATCGGCAGTGCTCATCCGCGAGGCGCTGGAACTGGAAGGCGAGCCGACCTGGCGCGTGCGCATCATCACCGACGGTACCATCGCCCTACAAACTATCGAAGCCTTCCCGCCCGACCTGGTGCTGCTGGATCTGCGTATGCCCGGCACCGACGGCAGCGCCATTTTTCATCGCTTGCGCGAAAAAGCCGAGACCATGCACCTGCCGGTCATCTTCATTTCCGGCGCGACGGCGTACGAGCTGCATGACAGCGGCATCGAAGAAGGTGTGCTGCTGCGCAAACCCGTCAATCTGAGCATCCTCATGCATGTCGTGCGCAAGCATCTTTGTCCGCCAACCGCCGAAGAAGAGGGCTGAAACGAGTGTAGCGCCCCGTTGCGCTGAGCTTGACGGGGCGCTGCTGATGCTGAAAAAGAGGCGCTTGTTACAGTTTGACGTTTGCGACAGCATCATTCAGTTCTTTACCCGGCGCAAACTTCACGCGCATCTTCTCCGGCACCGTCATCTTCTCGCGCGTCTTCGGGTTGACTCCCGCACGCTCAGCGCTCTTTTTGACCGAAAAGACGCCGAAATTGATCAGGCGCACTTCATCACCAGCTTCCAGGCTCTCGCGGATGGCATCGAGCGTGGCAGTGATGATCTCGGTCACGTCTTTGTTGGTCTTGCTGGTCTTGGCGACGACCTTTTTAATCAGGTCGTTCTTGCTCACAGACGCCATGAATGGTTCTCCTTTGCAGAAACTCGCGAGCGCCCACCGGCGCTCCAGGGCGCGTTCAAACACCCTTTCTATGTGCGAGTATAGCATACGCCTACGCTCATCATGGACGCTTCCTGCAAGGCCAGGCAGGGCCAGGGATTCATCATGTCATATAATGATGAAACGGCGAAAAGTGGCTCAATTCCTGGATTTCTCACAGGAGGTCACACTGAGCGCTCGATTGATTCATGGGGTTGGAACAAGCGCTCAAGCTCATGTAAAAGATGCACAATGGCTGAGGACTTTTTGGCTATTGATCTAGCCGGCGCTTTCGTCCGTTGCAGGCGAGACATCATGGTCGGTGAAAGCGAAACCCCGCCAGGGACCGGCTTCCATGATGAACGGCTGCATGAGCGCGCGTTCCCCCTGCACGGTATGCATCAGATCGTGCGCCGCCCACACGTGCAGCATCTGCCCCAGCTTCACCGCGCCCAGCCGGGGATGAGTGCCGGGCCGGTCAAGATCATCTTCTGTGACGCTTTCCAGAAGCGGCAGATTCGCCTCGCGCAGCCGCGCAAATTCGTCAGCGAGCTGGGTGGGGGAAAGGGTGGAATAATCGCGTTGCGGCGCGTTGGGATCGAAATCAGGGAAGCTGGTTCCTGCGAGAAACGCTTTGATGCGCACCGGCCACAAAAATTGCTCGCCCTCAGTCAGATGGCGCAAACATTCCAGCGCGGACCATTCGCCGGCTTTGGGCTTGCGCGCCAGCAAAGCTTCCGGCACCGCTGCCGCCAGGTGCTGCCAGCGCGGCGCGGTCGTCACCAGCACTGTTTTGATCTGCTCGATGGTTGCCACGTGAAATCCTCCAACATGTTTTGGCCGGCGTGTTGCTGATAAACACACCCGTTCTCGCTCTCACTATGCCGTGCAGAGGAGGGACGGGCAAGAGACAATGCCATACGAATGGGCGAGCCATTTCAGCCGACAAGAAAAACCGGCTTACCGATGAGCGTGGCGGCAACGGTCATCAGCGTAGCAGGAGGATTATAGGTACCGTTCCAGGCGAGCGACCATTCGCCGCCGGAATAATTGGGTGGCAGCGTGAGCGTGAGGCGAATCCATTTGCCATGATAGAGATTATCGCCATTGTATGAGGTCTGAATAGCCGGCTGCCCGTTCACTGTTGTCATCCGCAGCCAGGAGGGATATGTCACCGTGCCGCCGGCGGCAGGTGGCACGATGCTTACCGTCACGCTGCCCGATCCCAGACCTGCATTGAACAAGCCGAGCGCGATCTGCCGCCCGGCAAACGCGGCGGGGATGTTGATCAGCGGGTAGATCTGGCTGGTGCCGCCGAGCAGCATCACCGTTGAGGCGTTCCAGGCAGACGTCGTGGCCCCACCCGCCGAGCAGCCCACCGGTGTGGTCGTGGCGTTCTGGCACACTTTCACGGCATAACCATGAACGGCATAGCCGGTGTTGGTGTCAACCGTCAGCCGAAAATAAGCCGGGGTGGTGCTACCGGCAGCGAGGGTCGTGGTGCCTAGACGCACCCAACCATGATAGTCCGGCGGCAGCGAGCCGATGCATCCCTGGCCGGATGTGATGGGCGGAGAATAACTGCTTCCACCGTTTTGCACATTCCACGCACCGAAAAGCGAGCAGCCATGATAGAGCGTGTCCAGCGGGGCGGCATCCAGCGCGGGCAGGGTCGTGATCTGCGTCGCGGGAATGGCGGCTGCCGGAGCAGTATCGGGCGGCGTGGCGAACGGCCAGATGGCGGCAAGCGGCACATCGGCACTCCGATCATACAAGAGCGGCGCGGAAAAGAGCGTGTATGCCAGCTGCGGATAAAACGCTGGATTGTCCGTATAGCCAGTAGTATAGATATTTTCCGAGGTGAAGAGCTGGTTGGTGTGACCAAAGCCAGTATAGACAAAGCGCGGATTCCATACCCACACCGAATAGCCGCTTCCGCCGGGGGGCAGTGTGATGAGATAGCTGGCCCCTGATGGCGTGGGCGTGGTGCGCGTCGCCAGGCCGCCAAAACCGGCGGGGATCTGGTCAGGATTACCAGGCGTGCCGGGACTGCAATTCGGCCCCGAAGGGTATTGCGGCGCGTTGGTTGCCACATACAGCAGCGAGGTGTAATAGATGTTGGTTGTGGCATCAGCATGCAAGGAATCTGCTCCATCGCTCCAGCCGGTTTCGCAATGGGGTGTATATGGATCGCCGCGTTCCTTCAATTCATAGGGACTGCTGATGGCGGCAACTTGCGGCGTGACATTTTCCGGCTGATCACCGAACGAATTGGTAGCATCACCCAGCGCCAGCGGCGGCAAGATCTCGGCATGCGCGGTGGCGAACGTGCCGACTGGACCAGGATTCAACAGCGCCACCAGTGAGACGGGGATGTTCAGATGCACAGTCACCGTCAGCATCATCACCGGTGTCACCTGCGGGCTGACGGTGATGGTGCCGGCATCGGTGAACCCGTTTTGCGCGGCAACCTGGATGGCGCGACTGGTGGCATCGCTGCCATCCGGCGCGGGCGTGGCGCTGGTAGGATAATCCGGCAAATAGCCCACCCCAGCAAGGGCCGCAGCTTCCGCCGCGCGCTGCGCCTGAGCGAAGCCGATATATAAGCGCAACCCGTCGATGCTCAAGCCCACCAGCATCAACAGCGTCACCACGCTCAGGGCGAAGAGGACGAGCGCCTGACCCTTCGCGGGCAAACGCTTGCGGCGCAAGGGAAAGGGACGGGAACGCGAAAGATACGAAGAGAGTAAGGAAACGCGAAGGGTTCGGGCGAATGATGACATGATAAATCACCCCGGAGTGATGGGAACGACGGCATGATCGCTGATGGAGATCGCGCCGAGTGAGATGAGATTGCTCTGCCAGGAATAGGTGTAATCGATCTCAACGCCGAGCATCGTCGGCGGCGCATAACCAGCCACGCGATCTGCTGGCGGCCAGTTCGTCGCTTGTGCTGCCGGCATGCTCGCCGGATTCGCGCAGCCAGGATCGCCGTTATAGACATCGGCATAAGCGCTACTACCCAGACCGCCGAGGGGCAACCCGTCGCTACCCGGCTCATAGATGGCGATGCGCGTCACGCTCACCCCCGGCTGCTGGCCCACGCCGAGCGCGATGGCTGCCAGGGCATCGCAATCCGCCGCCGCATTCGTGCCGGCGCTGGCGGCGCTCAAAGCGCCCTGACGTGCGGCATAGGTGACGGCCAGATGTCCGTTCAAGAGCGATCCCAGATCATAGACACCCGCCAGCAGCACCAGCAAGATTGTCACGAACAGGAGAAATTCCACCAGGCTCTGTCCGCGTTGCATCCGCTGATATCCCAGTCCGCGCAGGCGACAGGCGAGGCATGGCGTCATCTCGTTGCGGCACTCACACCCCCCCTCTACGCTGCGGCGGCACGCCCTCAGGCGCGAATGCATGCGCCCATGTGAACGAGAGCGCGAATCCAGGCGGGGCCGGTGTTCCACGTGGAACATGGGGGGGGCGGGCATGCGTTACCCTCCCACCGGTTGAATGGGAACGACGGCGGTGGCTTGCAAGGTGAGCGGCACGCCCATCGCTCCGACGAATGAAGTCAGCCACGTATAGTGAT
>JAJPKG010000107.1 GCA_021323815.1 Pseudomonadota bacterium | reverse complement strand
CGCCGCCACGCTGGCCGATCCGTGGGCGGCGCGCGATCAGTTCATCGAGTGGCGCAACGGGTGGATGCCGCCGAGTGAGTTCTGGGAACTGCATGGGCGGCATGGGCATAAACCCGGCAAAGGCAGCCTGGCCTCGCGCACCTGGCACTTGCTGGAAGCCGAATATTGCATGCAAGCCAGCTTCACCAGTTGCGGCTGGTTCTTCGAGGATCTGGACCGCATTGAGCCGCGCAACGACATCAACTACGCACGCTGTGCCATCAGCCACATCTGGCAGGCGCTGGGCCTGGACCTGCAACCACAGTTCGTGGCGGATCTCGCTCCCGCGCGCAGTTGGCGGCGCGGCATCACCGGCGACGCGCTCTATCGCTCGCTGCCCACCGTTCCACCCACCCTGCTGCCCCCGCTGGCGGAGGTCGTTGCAGCGCCGAAGCAAAAGGAAGAGCCGGCGGCGTAAGGACGGGAACGCGAAATCTTGATGTTCCCGTCAACTTGACGAACGCCCCCATGTGTGGAAAGATCAGAGTGCATGCTCAGAATAGCAGACGCTCGAATCATTTCTGCACAAAGGGGTGCTTCTTTATGGCGATAACGCAAGTGACCATGCCCCAGTTGGGCGAGACGGTCAACGAGGGAACCATCGGCAATTGGCTGAAAAAGGAAGGTGACACCATCCGCCGCGATGAATCGCTGGTGGAGATCATCACCGACAAGATTACCACCGAGTTGCCCTCGCCCGTCGGCGGCAAGCTGGTGCGCATTCTGGTGCAGCCGGACCAAACGGTGAAGGTGGGCACGCCCATCGCGGAGATCGAGGTCGCGGCAACCGGCCCCACCCCTAACCCCTCCCCAGCAGAGATGGAGAGGGGAACCACTGTTGCAAGCGCGGCAGGCAATGGCGCGACGGCTCCGGCGGCGACCACCGCCAGCGCGACGATGGCGAACGGCGGCAACGCGACGGCGGAACGCGTGTCGCCCCTGGCGCGCAAGCTGGCCGATCAATATCACGTGGATCTCAGCCAGATCACCGGCACCGGCGAGGGTGGGCGCGTGCGCAAAGAAGACATCCTGGCCTATGTGCAGCAGCGCGACGCGGGCGGCGCGAGGACGGCGACGGCGATAGCTCCCGCTCCGGCAGCGACAGCCACCGCAGCGCCCGTCGAACTGGGCGAGGACGAGTTCATCACCCCCTCGCCGGTGCGCCGTGCCATCGCGGAACACATGGTGCGCAGCAAAGCGACCTCGCCGCATGCCACCACCGTCGTCGAAGTGGATATGACCAACATCGCGCACTGGCTGGAACACAACAAGGCAACCTTCAAGCAGCAGCATGGCTATAGCCTCACCTACGTGCCGTTCGTCACCAAAGCCGTGTGCGAGGCGTTGCGCGAGATTCCCACCATGAACGCCTCATGGACGGCGGACAACCGTATTCAACTGCACAAGCACATCAACATGGGCTTCGCCGTCTCGACCGATAACGGCCTCTTTGTGCCGGTGTTGAAAGATGCCGATCAGAAGTCCATCGCGGAACTTGCCGCCGCCGTGAACGATCTGGCGACCCGCGCCCGCAGCAATCGTCTGAAACCGGATGAGATTCAGGGCAGCACGTTCGTGGTGAATAATCCAGGCGTCTTTGGCACGATCTTCTCGGTGCCGATCATCAACCAGCCAAACGCGGGCATCCTGAGCATGGATGCGGTGGTAAAGCGTCCGGTGGTAGTGGAAGGCGACGCCATCGCTATCCGCTCGATGATGTATCTCTGCCTCTCGTTTGACCATCGGCTGAATGACGGGCTGGAAGCCGCGCGCTTCTTGCAAGCGGTGCGCCGCCGTCTGGAAGCCTATGGCGGTGAGATCAACATCCACTGAATTTGATCTATCCCCTCCCCAGCAGAGGCGGGGAGGGGGAGCCTCAAGGCAATGGGATCTCACCTACGACCTCATGTATTTTCCGGCGTCCCGGCCATGCGCGATCCATTTGGGCTTGCGGCCCATCACGCTTTGATGGACAGGCTGTTCATCATGGGCATGAAATCTTGCTGGGCGGTCGCATTATAGGTGATGGTCTGCGATTCTGCCACGATCAGCACCGATTTGCCGCTGGGCAGAGTCATGGTATAGGCGACGATGCGGGCCTGCAAGCCGCCTTTGAGTTGGGCCAGCACATCCAGCCGCGACCAGGTATAGAGGCCGTCTTGTTCGGGTGCCGGTCCCTGCACCGGCGTCACGTTCTTGCCGCCTTCCGCCACGATGATCTTCGCCAGCGCATTGATATAGGCCGTGCTGGTTGAGGGAAACGCGCTGGATAAAAAGGCGATGCGCCAACTCGGCTGCGCGGATGCGGTGGGCGTAAAGACGGTGGCCGCCTGCGGCTGCCCATTGACGGCGATGCTCCCCGCTTTGCCGGACCAGGATGAGGAGATATAGAGTGCGAATTGACGCGCGGGATCGCTATACGCCGTGAACGACGGCGGTGCCGTGCCATTGGGGACGATGCCCGGCGCGGCGGTTGACGCGGGGGGATTGCCGACGCCGATGGAAGGAACGCTGACGGCAGCGAGCGGCAGCACGCCTTGCGCGGCCAGCCCCAGTGCCACCAGGCCGCCGCACAACAACACCAGGCCGACCGCTGCCATCCCTGGTCGCCCGCGCGGATGCACGCCGGTGATGACCGGAGTAGGCGGAGTTGACGAGCGCAACGCCATACGGAAAGTCCCCCCTCGAACGAAGTTACGGTGATGTGTAGGTGAAGCTCTGCATCATCGGCTGGAAGATGTCTTGGTTAGCCTGATCGAAGAACTTGACCGGCGCGCTCATGCTGATGATCGTCGCCCCACTGTCATGGGTAGTATACAGCAGGATCGCTTCGAAGCGCGTAGCGCCCTGCGTGGCGCGGATGTGGAGCGTCTGCCAGGTATAATTGCCGATCTGCATCGGTCCCTGGCTGACGATCTGGATGTCTTCCAGGCCCAGGCTATCGGCGATTTGCTGCAAGATGCTCTGCGCCTGATCGCCCGGCACCTGCACCGGCAGATCGGAGATCTGGAACTGCGAGTGAGGCGTGGTGAACGTGGTCGTTGGCACCGGAATGCCCTGCGGCGTTGTCGCTGTCTGCATCTGCACGTTCGCCCCAGCGGGATATTGGATGGTCCAGATGGCATCGCCGGTATAGGTGACGAAACCCGGTTGCGTTGAGGGCGCGCTGGTGGGCTGCGGCGTGGATGTGGCGGGCGCGGCAGTGGCGGCTGTCGTCGCCGTTTGGCCCGGCATCGGGGTAGTGGTTGTCCCCTGCGCAACGGTGGAATGTGTCGGCGTGGGGGTGCCCAGGTTCTGTGCCAGCGCGAAGGCAATGCCGACAGCAGCGATCAGCGCAACGGCGATCAGCATCCCCGCGACAAAGAGCAAACCGTTGGAACCCGCACTGGCATCGACCGGACGCGGCACGCGGGCCGGTCGCCAGGCGGGGACGGGTCCAGTGGCCGGCGGCGGGGGCGGCGCGCCGGGGTCGCCCTGATAAGGCGAGGCCATCGGCTGCGTGGTGCTGGCAATGTCGGGAATATATGGCTCGCCGGGGCGAGTGAGGTCATCATCGCCGGGCGGCAAGGTCATCAGCAGGATCGGGCGGAACAGCATGCGAAGGCTCCATTCATGAGAGGGCCGCAGTCATCAGGTCATCCCCTACGCAAAGGTGTTGCCTGAATGGCAAGCGCCATTGATTGGTCATGCGCGACTTTGCCCCAGTATGCCATATCGCCTCAGTGCAGAAGTGTGAAAGAAGTCACCATCACATCATATGACGAGCCGGGATCGGTATGGAAGCTGCTGGTGGGCGCGTCATAAAAGAACAGGATGCCGGTGGTGCTGTTGGCGCTGAGCGCCAGGCCGAGGAGCGTGTGTTCCCCATCGTTGGCGGTGTACGTCGCTTTCGCCGTCATCCACTCGTTCTTGCCGATGGTCTGCGTGGCGGTGGATTGCGTGATGCGCACGTTCGTGCCGTTGGAAGCAGCCGCTTCGCTGCGCACATAGGTCTCGATATTCTGCGGGCTGAATGGGTTGGTGGATGAGACATTCACCTCGAAGATGCGCACCGACTCAAACGAACTGAGCGGCGATTGGAAGACAAAGCCTGATGTTCCCGCCGTCGGCACGGTGGTGGTTTGCGACCAGTTCGATGGGTAATTCAACCCAAAGACACCGTCCGAGCTGGTATAGGTGGTGAAGCCTGCCGGCGGTGGCGGCACCGCAGGTGTGGGCGTGGCGGTCGGCAGAGCGGGTGTGTTGGTTGGCGCGGGCGCGCTGGTGGCAGTTGCCGTCACAGCAGCGGTCGGGCTGGTGCCCAACACGCCCGGCGCGCTCGTGCCATGCGCGAACGGCCCCGCACCGTTGTTCCCCGCGATGAACAGCGCGCCAAAGATAACCGCTGCCAGCACCAGCACGGTGCCGATAATCGCCGGCGTGGAAGAACGTTTGTTTGGCGGCGGCGCTGAGGGCATTACAGGCGGTGGCGCGGCTTCCACCATGTTCGGCGTGGCTCGCGCTGGTTGTGCCGGGGGTGCCGCATTCGGCGTGGATGTATACGCCGGCGCGTGAGATGACGGCGGATATGGAGCCGAAGTGCGCCCATTCATCGAAGGCGGCGTGGTGGGCGACTGCACCGCGTCGGGAAACGCCATCACCGAAGGATGCTGCGGCAGCGAGGTCCGGCCCGATTGCGCATACGCTTCCGGCGGGGGCAAGGCAGCTTGCGGCGGCGGCGGAATCGCCGGGCCGTGCTGCGCT
>JAJPKG010000089.1 GCA_021323815.1 Pseudomonadota bacterium | reverse complement strand
TTCTTCTGCCGTGAAAACATGGCGTGCCATCTTGCACCCCTGTGATAGGCTGAAAAGAGGACAGACCGATGCCCGAAGCAACGGGAAGTCCATTGCCTCTTGTGGGCTGGGCGAGTGAGTGAACCAGTTTGCCGACGTGATGCACTCACTTGCCTTTTTCTTCGCTCTTGGGCGGTCCCCGCGCCCACTTTACACGCTTCATCAGCTACCCCTGCTTCTTGGTTTTCCGCGCGGGACGCCCGCGCCGGTTCACATCCAGTGAGCGCAGATCCAGACCGTCGATAATGGAAACCGAATCAGCGCGGACAACATCCATTTGCTTGACGGCTTCACAGTAATGGTTGGTCATGGTCAATGTGGTGTGACCGAGCAGCGACTTGAGCGCGAAGGGATCGCGGTAACGCATCAGATACATGCATGCGAAGGTATGGCGCAACAGGTGAGCATGAAGCCGAGGCACACCAGCCGCTTTACCAATTCGTTTGAGGATATGCCCCAACGCATTGACGGCGATAGGCTGGCCAGGTTCAGCAGCCGTGATATCGCCTTCCCTCGTCACGCTGCGGCACGTCAGAAACACATGGTCGATATGCGGCATCGCCGGCTTGCGCCAATGTAAGATGTAGAAGCGCAACGCCTTTGCCGCCCGCGACCCAATCTTCACCGGGCGCTCTTTCTTCCCCTTGCCGAAGACGACTGCATAGCCCTGGTCGAGATGGAGATCACCGAGGCGCAGATTGCACAGTTCGCCCGCCCGCATGCCGGTATCCAGCAGCAACAGGAAAATTGCTTGATCACGCGCACCGACCTCAGTTCGCGGATTCAGCGACGTGATGATATCGGCGATTTCCTCAGCACAGAGGATATCCTGAACCTTCTTAGCCGCTTTCGGCACTTTCAGCCGTTCGAGAACGTGCGTTGTCGTGTACTGTTCGGCGTAGAGCCAGGAAGCAAACCCACGTAACGCCCGCACGTAGGAACCAATCGTATAGTCCGATAAATGGGCATCACTTGGAGCCATGACCGGATGATCTTCAAACGTGCCACGCTCTTTCAGATGCAAAATGTAGGCGCGCACCCGATCCAGCGTGAAGTTTTCCAGCGTGGCCGACAGCCCTTGTTTTTGCAGCCACCGAGCATAATACGTCACACCATAGCGATACCATTCTGTGAGTCGCTGTGACTTACCCTCAGCGAGCTTGTTGTTCGCCATCAGCGTGAGCAACTGATCGAACGTCAGATCAGTTTTTCGCATCTGTTCCCACCTTGTTTTCGGTTTCCCTTGCCCCCGTTTGGGCGTGGATGAGACCGTTTGTTCATCTGCCATCATGGTACGGTTTTCTCTCCTAGCGATCAAAAAAGCGTGACGTGGTTGTAACCTCCCTGTGACCTGAGTGTGACCTCACTGTGACCTTGAAATTAGGTCGAGTCGCACGGAACGCTTTTAGAGGGCACAAAAAAGTCCGCTCTACAAGCGGACTGAAACCTTACGCTCAGAGATTATTTTACCAGCCGGGCTTTTAATCGCAGGGTCGTGGGTTCGAACCCCACCGCGCGCACCCCTCAACCCCGCTCTACAGGCGGGGTTGTTCTTTTACGCGTCAAACAGCAGCACGAAAACTGCTGTTTGACCGCAGCGACGCGCTAATCCTTTTTGCCCAACATCCGGTCTATAGCTTGTGTGGCATCGCGCTGCGAAACATCCCATTCACCCTTGCTGGCGAGGGCGGTTGCTGGAACGCGGCGCGGCGTTGGCGTTCTGCGCGTCGGGCGCGGCGACGGGAGTGACGTCAACGATGGTGCCGGCAGCAGGCGCAGCCGCTTCCGGTTTCGCCGGTTCCGGCGTGGGTGCGCTCCCGTTCTGCTCTGGATGCAGGCCGGGGATACGGCCCATCAGATCTTCCAGCTTCACGCCGCCGCTGAGCATCTCGAAGAGCGCCGGCACCTGGGCCAGCATATTGATGAGATCGCCCGTCAGACGGCTGGCCCCCACCCCGCTGTTTTGGCCGTCAGATCCCGTCGAAACAATGGTGACACGGTCCACCTTGCTCAGCGGTTCAGCCAGGGCACGCACCATCTCCGGCAACCCGGTCAGCAGCTTATCCAGCACAGCAGCCTGGTTATATTGGTTATATGCCTCGGCTTTGATGCGCATCGCCTCGGCCTCGGCCTCGCCTCGCGCCCGAATGGCTTCGGCTTCCGCCAGACCCTTCGCCTTGATGATCTCGGCTTCGGCCATACCGCGAATCTTCGCTGCTTCTGCTTCGGCGGCGCTCTGGGCGCGCAGAGCTTCGGCGTGCCCCTCGGCTTCCAGTGCCAGGCGGCGGCGCTCAGCCTCAGCAGCGGTCTCGATGCGCTGGCGCTCGGCCTCGGCGCTCTTGAGCACCGTCGCTTCCAGTTCCAGTTGGCGGCGCTTGATTTCCGCTTCTTGCACCTTCGCCTGGGCCGTGCGCTCGATCTCTTGCACGCGGGTGGCTTCTTCCACCACCTGCTGCTGCATCACGTTCGCCTGGATGTCATACGTCTTGTCGGCGGTGGCCTGTTGTTTTTTCACCTCGGCATCGAATGCCGCTTTTTTCAGCGACAGGTCGCGCTGGAATTCAGCCTGTTTTGTTTGCGACGCTGCCTCGGCTTCCACCCGCGCCTGATCGGCCTGGGCTTTGGCGATGGCCGACTCGCGCAGCGCGGCGGCTTGCTGGATCTGCGTGTCGCGCGCAGCCAGCGCGGCGGCGATATTCGCCTCTTTCTTGATGCGCTCGATCTCTGGCCGGCCCATGTTGGTGATGTAGTCGTTGTTGTCGCGCACCTCTTTGATGGTGAACGACACGACATCCAGGCCCATCTTGCTCAGATCCGACGAACTGATGGCGCGCATCTTCTCGCTGACCATCTCCGGCTCTTTCACCAGTTGCTCAACGGTGAGCTGGCCGACGATGCCGCGCAGGTGGCCTTCCATCACCAGGCGGATCAGCGCCTCGCGCTCCTCGGCTTCTTTGCTCAAGAATTGTTCGGCGGCGGTGAGGATGCTCTCGCGGTCGGAGCGCACCTTCAACTGGGTGACGGCTTCCACGTTGACCGCCACGCCCTGATTGGTATAGAGATCCTGGCGTGGTGCCACGTCGAAGGACATCAATTCCAGCGAGAAATACGTCGCCTTTTCGCGCAGGGGGAAGATGAGCGTGCCGCCGTTGGTGATGACGCGTGGCGTTTTGCCGCCATAGACGATCAGCGCTTCATTCGGCCCTGCCTTGAGGTAAAGCGATGCGAGCAAGCGCAGCATCAAAACCAGGAACAGAACAGCCAGCACGACCACGATGATGAGGGTCAGCACTTGTTGAGACATGGTGGTTGCACCCTGAACCATGCAGGGTGGCTCCTTTCTTTCAAGTAAGCAATGTTGAGAGTGCAGAAAAGCCAGCGGTATGTGGTGGAATAGACATGGACTTGCGCGAGCGCGGAAACTTGCTCGCGCCCTGATTGCGCCTTATGCGCTCCTCCCCGGCGGCGCGGCGGCCTCATTGCGCGCGCTGGCGATGAAATGGTCCCAGGATTGGACTTCGGCGATGCCGTCGCGATAGCTCATAATCACTACTTCGGCATCGCGGGCGATAGCTGAACCGTCAAGACTGCGCGCGCCCAGGCTGCGGCGTGTGCCATTTTCCCCGACGAAGATGATTTCGCCGACGCCGCCCTCGCGGATGGGCATGCTGACGGTGGCGAGTCGGCCTTCCATCTCGGATGAATCCGCGCCTAGATGTCCCACCTCGGTGCCGAACAGGCGCGCCAGGAGTGCGTTCATGGCGGCAGCCCCGCCGACGCCGGCCAGCACGGCGACGATGATGGTCAGCACTGCTCCGGTGTGCGCGGCGTTATGCAGCAGATAACCCAACAAGCCAAAACAGAACAGAAACACCAGAATGGCGCTGAGATTCAGGCTTTCCAGCACATGGCTCAACAGCGCTGGGTGTCCCGTTGTCGCTGGCGCGTCTTGCGCCTGTGCGTGCGCGCCCTGCTGGTGTGGCACCTGCACCCGCGCTGGATGCCCCGGCGCGCCGGCATGACCTGCGCCTGCACCGGCGGTATGCCCCACATGCCCGCCATGCCCCAGATGCGCGTGGCTGATGTGCCCGGCATGCACATGGATGCCCCCGTGCGCGTGACCCATGCCCAGCAGCGTCGTCGCCAGCAAAAACGTGCCGGCAAACACGAAGCACGCGATAAACACCAGCGAGAGCGGATCCGTCTGGATCATAACTCACCTTCCTCCTCAGCGATGCGCCAGCCGGCGCGCTTTGAGCCGATCGTGCAGTTCCGTCAGATCTTCGGGCGGCAGATCGATCAACAGATCGATCAGCGCCCACAGGTGATGCCGGTGCGGATGTACCGCCAGCCGGGCCAATGTTTGGTGCGCGGCGGGCGAATGCAGCGCGAAAGCGAACGGAGGCATTCCCGTGTGCGCATCATCTCCCGTCGTGTTGGGATCGCTCACCAGATAGCCGGGATGCACCTTGAAAAAGGTGGCAAGCTGATTACGCGTCTTTTCCGTCAAGTGAGTGCGCCTGCCGTTTTCCAATTGCGACAAATATGCCTGGCTGATGGTGCTGCCGGTGGTCTCGCTGATGGCGCGCGCCAACTCCGCTTGCGTCAGCGGGCGCTCTAACCCGCGCCAGCGCCCGGCAAGCGCCCGCAATCCCTTCAATTTCTCAGCCAGATCCATCGTCATTGCCTCCTATCTCTTGGTATAGCAGATTGTTATACACCTGTCAAGCGTGCAGGACCACCAGTTTGGGTGATGTGTGACGAATGTCACAAAAGTTTTTGTGAAAAAGCGCGCCAAACCGTCGTGTTTCCCGTTCTTATCTGTATGAACAGAATGGAAAAGGGAGCCAGGGACGCAACATCCCACGAGGTAACTGACATGCGGCAGACACAATCATTAACCCACATGGAAAAAAGCGGATTTTTCGCCATCGGCGGCGCGCTGTGTGCCGGCGGTGTCACAGGCTGTATGGCGCTTTTGCACCTGAGCGGTTTTGTGGAATTTTATCGCCTCTCATTGGTATGCAGCGCATTCGCCTGGCTCGGCTGCGCGGGCGGCATCTGGGGCATGCGCCAGATTGAGACGAGTCGCGTGGGCCGCGCAGGTCTGCTGCTGGCGCTGATTGGCGCGTTCCTCTGTGGCGCGCCGAGCTTCATCGAGATCGCACGCAGCATGCTCAGTGGCGTCGGCGCATTCCCTGCCCTGCCCTTCGCGCCCCTCCTCAGCCTCAGCGGCGCGGGGATGCTTTTGCTGGGGCTGTTCGGTGGTGGCGCGCCCTTGCTGCGCGAGCGCGGCTGCCGCGTGTGGGGAGTCGTCCTGCTGGCATTGGCTGCCGTCGTCGGCATCGTTCCTTTCGCCGTGCATCGCCTCTTCGTCGCGCTGTGGCAGCCCATGCAAACCTACGCGCTGCCCTCGCTGCTGGGTCAGAGCGCCATTGCCCTGCCCACACTGCTGCTGCTGGCGCTGCTGGGCCATCACCTCATCACCTATGCCCACCAGCGTGAATCCTGCTGATCTCTTTCTGCTGAGCAGACGCGCCCGCCGACACTGTTTCTCGCCAGCGGGCGCGTCTGTCTGTGTGTCGGTTCGCTCACATCCTCTCCCTTTCCAGCTGTGTTGGGGAAGGGGTCAGGGGGTGGGACACTAGCCCGATGGGGATATCAGAGTTTTCCTGGCAATGGATCGTCATGGGATCTGCTACAATACGGTGAAAAAGACCATCTCAGGAAGCAACACCACGATGAGCGATATCACCACCAGGGCTGCACCGGCAGTGCCGGGCGGCTTGCACGCTGTGCTGGGACGGCGCGGCGTCTTTTGGATCACCCTGTTTGTTGTCGCGGCAGTCGTCAGCGGCTTCGTCTGGCTGCTGTTTCAACCGAGCGGGCAAACGGGATCGCCGGGCATCCTCAAGGTCGGTCAGAGCGCGCCGAATTTCACCGCGCTCACCGTTTCCGGGCAACAGGTGTCGCTGGCGCAGTTCAAGGGGCATCCCGTCATCATCAATTTCTGGGGAACCTTTTGCGCGCCGTGCCGCAGCGAGACGCCGTTGCTCCAGCGCACCTATCAGGCGCATCAGGGCCAGGGATTAGTGGTGCTGGGCGTCGATCAGGCCGAGCCGACCGACGCGGTGGCGCAATATGGTAAGGATTATGGGCTGACTTATCCCCTCATCCCCGATGTTGGGCAAAAGATCAACCACCAATATGGCGTCACGGCGCTCCCCGTCAGCTATTTCGTGGATGCGCAGGGAATTATCCGTTACGTCGTAAATGGCGTGTTGGATAAGAACTTTCTGGCAACAGGCTTGCACACTATCGGCATCAATAGCTGATAATGCCGATGTGGCCGAGGGATAAGGAGGATGCTGGCTATGGCGACCAATGATAGTGTGCATCACCATCATGCAGAGAGCGCGCTGTCACAGCAACACACCAGGCACCTGCACTTCATCCACGACCACAAACGCAAGCCCATCGGCGAGGTGCATCAGCATCACATCGATGATTTTTATCCTCTGCCCGATGACGATCCCACCGACAATATTGAGATACTGCAAGCGCGCGAGCATGCCTCCGAGCCGGATACCCCGCTGGGGGAAGCCGGCCAGCAGCTCAGGCGCGTCATCTTCGGCAAGCCCATCTCTGAACACATGGCGGCGCTGGAACGGTTGAATCCGGTGAGAGCGCTGGCCATTTTGTCATCCGACGCGCTCAGCTCGGTAGCATACGGCACCGAGGCATCGCTGGCCGTGCTGCTGGCGGCAGGCGTGGGCGCGCTGCGCATAAATGTGTGGATAGGTCTGGCCATTGCCCTGCTGATGATCATCGTCGGCAACTCCTATCGTCAGACCATCTTCGCCTATCCGCGCGGCGGCGGCAGCTATACGGTGGCGCGCCAAAACCTGGGTACCCTTCCCGGCCTCATCGCCGCCGGAGCGCTGCTGGTGGATTATCTGCTGACGGTGGCCGTCAGCGTGGCGGCGGGCATCGACGCCATTGCCACCGCGTTCCCGGCGCTCACGCCCTATCGCGTGCCGCTGGATGTCGCCGCCATCCTCATCATTATGGCCGTGAACCTGCGCGGTGTGCGCGAGGCGGGCAGCGTGTTCGCCGTCCCCACCTATCTCTTTCTGGGCAGCTTCGGGCTGATGATCATCGTGGGCATCATCCGCGCCGCTTTCAGCAGCGGGGGACTGCTGCATGCCGCTCCGGTTGTGTCATCGTATGGCGGCTCCTCGCCGCTCACGCTGATGCTGATTCTCACGGCCTTCGCATCGGGCTGTTCGGCCATGACCGGTGTGGAAGCCATCTCGAACAGCGTCCCCGTCTTCACAGGGAAAGATGAGCAAGAGCAGTCGCGCAACGCGGCGCGCACGCTGGTGGTGATGATTGCCATCCTGGTGTGTTTCTTCCTGGGAACCACCTATCTTGCCTGGCGGCTGGGCATCGCGCCTAACCCCCTGAGCAATCCCACCGTGACCGGCAGCATCGCCGCCTTCACGTTTGACCACTCCATCCTGTTCTATCTCGTGCAGATCGCCACCCTGTTGATCCTGGTCTTCGCGGCGAACACTTCGTTTGCCGGTTTTCCGCGCTTGACCTCGATTCTGGCGCAGGATGATTTTCTGCCGCGTTTCTTTGAATATCGCGGCGAGCGGTTGGCCTTCAACACCGGCATCATCGTGCTGGGGGCGTTGAGCATCGCGGTGTTGGTGGCCTTTCGCGGCAACGTCGATAACCTGATCAATCTCTATGCCCTCGGCGTTTTCACCGCTTTCACCCTGTCGCAGACCGGCATGGTGCGCCACTGGCAAAAAGCGCGCAATGTCACCAACAAAGCGTGGCGCATGTTCGCCAACGGATTGGGCGCGGTGATCACGGCCATCGTTACTGTCGTCATTGCCACCGCCAAGTTTGACCGGGGCGCGTGGGTCGTGCTGATTCTGGTACCGTTGCTGGTCCTCATGTTCCTGGGCATCCGGCGCTATTACACCCGTCCACGCGTCTATCATTTTGATCAGGTCCCGCCCATCAAAGCGGATATGGCCATTGTGCCGATCATCACCCCGCGCGATCTGCGCGAGGTGCTCAACTTTGCCCGGTCCGTTGTGCCGCATGTGATCGCCGTGCGCGTGGTCAACGATCCCGCGGAAGGCGAGCGCTTTCGCCGCAAGTGGGAACAGACCATCGGCAAGGTGATCAAGCAGCAGCACTGGCCGGTGCAGCTTGAGATCGTGCTGGAACCGTATCGCACCGTCGTTCTGCCCCTGGCGCGCTTCGCCGAATGGCACGCCGAGCACTTCCCCAATGAGCGCATCGTCGTGCTGTTGCCCCGCCAGCAAAACGCCGCCTGGTGGGAGTTCCCGCTGCACCGGCGCATTGCCCGCCGCGTGCGCGCGGCACTGCTGCGCGAGAAAGATCACCTGCGCCTTGATGTGGTCGATCTGCCCTATAGCCTGGGACCAATGGTGAAGAAATCGGGCCGGGGAGATGACACGTAGCCATGAACTATGGCATACTGTGGCTGCGTTCATCCTCCCGAAAGGATTTGCCTGTTCTATGCGCTTTCT
>JAJPKG010000316.1 GCA_021323815.1 Pseudomonadota bacterium | reverse complement strand
TTCATCGCTCGCGGGCTGGAACCGTCCCCGTGAAGCGCGCCAGCGAGGATGTGACCCCACTCCCCAGCAAAGCAGAAGAGGGGAAGCCTCAAGACCAAGCCATCTGACCGCTAAAACACGATCACGTTGCGCAGGGCTTCGCCGCGCTCCATCGACTCGATGGCCGCGTTGATCTGGTCGAGGGAATAGCGGCCCGTGATCAACTCGTCGATTTTCAAGCGGCCTTGAAGGTAGAGATCGGCCAGCCAGGGAACGTCAATGGCAAGTCGCCCCGACCCCATGAAGCTGCCCTGGATGCGCTGCCCTCTGGCGACGAGGTCGTAGGGCGAGAACTGGGCCAGCGCGTCGCGTTGCGGCAAGCCGACAATGGTGAGCGTACCGCCCGCGCGCAGCAAGGATAATCCCTGCGCGATCGCCTGGGTGCTGCCCACCGTCACCAGCACGTGATCCGCTCCGCGCCCGCCGGTGAGGCCACGCACCCGCTCAGCAGCGTCTTCACCGGCGGCATTGATCGTCGCGGTCGCGCCAAATTCCCGCGCCGTCGCCAGCTTGTGCTCCAGGATGTCGAGCGCGACGATCTGGTTTGCGCCAGCGATGACCGCGCCCTGGATGGCGTTGAGGCCCACGCCGCCGGTGCCGATCACCACCACGTTTGCGCCGGGCCGCACCCGCGCTGTGTTGATCACCGCGCCGACGCCGGTGAGAATGCCGCACGCCAGCAGCGCCGCGCGATCCAGCGGCAACGCATCGGGCACGCGCACCACCTGCGATTGATCGACCACCACCGCCTCGGCAAAGGCCGCCGTATTGAGGCCGTGCAGCAAGTCCACGTCGTCCATGGTGTGCAGCCGGCTCTCGCGCCCGATGGCAAACTCGCCCTCGCAGAGGTGCGGCGCGCCGGAAAGGCATTGCGCGCAACGCCCGCAAGAGCGCAGCAGCGAGACGGCTACGCGATCCCCCACCTGCACGCCGCGCACGCCCTGACCAACCAATTCCACCACGCCGGCGGCCTCGTGGCCCATGACGATGGGCAAGCGCCCCTTCCAATCACCTCTGATGCGATGCACGTCGCTGTGACACACGGCAACGGCAGCGATGCGCACCCGCACCTCGCCCCGCTGCGGCGGATCAAGGCGCACCTCCTCCACGCTGAGCGGCTGATCATACGCATAACAAACGGCGGCTTTCATCGGGCTGCTCCTCTTCTTACATCGTTGATCCTGTAAACAACACCGTAATCCTCTTTACCCAGGTTCGCATTTCCCCCTATCTGCATACCTAGATATATATATGTTGCCATATCCGCATGATCCCTGACTCTCCCTCAGTAGTTATAGCACATCCAGCAGAATGATTGAATATTCACTCAGGATCTTGAATGTTCATTCAGGATATGGTATAGTCGTTGCATTGGCTCTGCCATACCTTTCCCTGGTTGCTTTCCTGCCTGTCACGCGAGCCTGCCGTCACAGACCAGCCACCGCACCGGTGCGGTGCGAGGAGGACAGCCATGTTGCAGCTTCAGGATGTCGCGGTGACGTACCACAACGTGGTGCCCGCCGTACAGGGCGTCTCGCTTGAGGTGCCCGATAAACAAATCGTCGCGCTGCTCGGCGCGAATGGGGCCGGCAAATCGACCATCCTGCGCGCGATCTCCGGCCTGCTCGATTTTCATCATGCCAGCCTGGCGCGCGGCACCATCACCTTCGACGGCGAGCGCCTCAATCACCTGAACGCCACCCAGATCATCCGGCGCGGCATCGCGCAAGTGCTGGAAGGGCGGCGGCTGTTTGCGGATCTCACTGTCGATGAGAACCTGCGCGCCGGGGCCATCGCGCATGGAGACGCGAAGGCTGAGCGCGAGTCGTATGAGCGCGTGATGGATCTTTTCCCCGTTCTGCGCGACCGGCGCAACGCCCCTGCCGGCTATCTTTCAGGCGGCGAGCAGCAGATGCTGGCCATTGGGCGCGGCCTGATGTCGAATCCCAAACTGTTGCTGCTGGACGAACCCTCGCTGGGCCTCGCGCCGCTGATGGTACAGAAGATCCGCGACATCATCGCCCACATCAACGCCGAGGGCACCGCCGTCTTGCTGGTGGAACAAAACGCGCAGATGGCGCTTTCCATCGCGCATCACGGCTACGTGCTGGAAACCGGCAAGGTGGTGCTGGACCAGCCCGCCGCGCAGTTGTTACAGGACGAAAGCGTGCGCAAGTTTTATCTGGGCCTGCACGAGGGCGGCGACCATGCCGCGCCGGGCAGAGGGCAGCTGCGGCGCGTGGAAAGGCGGTGGAAAGCATGACCACATCCTCAGCCAGCGCCGCGCCGTTGCTGGATGTCGCTGGCGTCACCGTGCGTTTCGCCGGAGTGACGGCACTGAATGAGGTCTCATTTCAGGTGCAACCGGGGCAGCTTTTCGCCGTCATCGGCCCCAACGGAGCCGGCAAAACCTCGCTGCTGAACGTGCTGACACGCGTCTATCAGCCTGCCGCCGGCAGCGTGACCTTCGACGGGCGCGATCTGCTGCGCCTGCGCGCGCACCAACTGGCGCGGGCGGGCATCGCGCGCACCTTCCAGAATCTGGGCCAGTTCCCCCTCACCCCCGTGCTGGATTACCTGCTGCTGGGGCGACACAGCCGCATGCGCAGCAATCAGGTGCTGGGCGGCATCTATCTGGGGCCGGCCCGCGCCGAAGAACGCGCCAACCGCGCCTATTGCCGCCACATCTTGCAATTGCTGGGACTGGACCGCTACGAACAAACACCGCTCGGCGCGCTGCCCTATGGCTTGCAAAAACGGGCGGATCTCGCCCGCGCGGTGGCGCTGGAACCCAAGTTGTTGCTGTTAGACGAGCCGGTAGCGGGCATGAGCCAGGAAGAGACGGAAGACATCGCCTCCGTGATCCTGGATATCAAAGAGCAACTGGGCATCACGCAGATATTGGTCGAACACGACATGGCAATGGTCATGGCCATCGCCGACCGCGTGCTGGTGCTCGACTTTGGCCGGCGCATCGCCGAAGGCACCCCGGCGCAGGTGCAGCGCGATCCCGATGTCATCCGGGCCTATCTGGGCGAAGATTTCAGCTCGCCGACGCTGGAACAGCAGGCGCTATCCTCCGCTGAATCAGGCGGCCCGCGGGAGGGGTCAGCATGACATTTTTCCTGCAATTGCTCTTTGCCGGCGTCGCGCTCGGCTGCATCTATGCCCTTATCGGGCTGGGATTTTCCATCATCTTCAAGGCCAGCGGCGTCATCAATTTCGCGCAAGGCGAGTTGTTGTTGGTCGGCGCGTACCTGATCTCCGCCGGCATGTTCGAGTGGCACTTGCCGTTTTTCGCCGCGCTGCTGCTGGCCATCGTCGTCACCGTCGCCATCGGCGTCATCTTCGAGCGCCTGGTGCTGCAACGCATGATCGGCAAACCGGTGTTCTCGATCTTGATGATCACCATCGGTCTGGATGTGTTGCTGCGCACCGGCGTGCAACTGGGCTTTGGGGCAGACATCCAGCCGGCGGGATCGCCCTTCTCGCTGACGCAAGGCATCGACGCCGGGGGCATCCACTTCGGCGCGGCGGACCTGTGGACCATCATCATCACCGCCGCCCTGTGCGCCGCACTCTATGGCTTTTTCCGCTACACCAAATACGGCCTGGCGATGCGCGCGACCGCACTGGATCAAGAGGCCGCGCTGGCGCTGGGCATCGATATCCGCACGGTCAACGCCCTGGCCTGGGGCATCGCCGCGCTGGTGGCGACATTGGGCGGCTTTTTCCTGGCCATCAAAAAGATCGAGTTCGACATCACGCTGGGCAACACGGCGCTGCTAGCTTTCCCCGCTATCATCCTGGGCGGGCTGGACTCCATTCCGGGAGCCGTCATCGGCGGCATTCTCATCGGCCTGGCGGAAGTCGTCATCGGCGGCTACGACAGCCATTTCCCGCTGATCTTCGGTTCCGGCATCCATGAGATCGCGCCATATCTCATCATGATCGCCGTGTTGCTCGTGCGGCCCTATGGCCTCTTCGGCACGCGAAAGGTGGAACGCCTATGAGCGCAGTGGCAGATGCCAAACCCGCGCCGCAAGCGCAACGGCCCTATGCCCTCTTCGCCGTGCTGGCGCTGGGCGTCGTCTTTTTCCTGACCGCCAGCGACCAATGGATGTCGATCGTCAATTATATGCTGATCTACGG
>JAJPKG010000291.1 GCA_021323815.1 Pseudomonadota bacterium | reverse complement strand
TTCGACAATCTCAACCTGGATTTCATCTTTGCTTTGCCTGATCAGACCCAGGCGCAGTGGGCCGACACACTGGAACGCGCCATCGCCCTCGGTCCCGACCATCTCTCGCTCTATTCGCTGATCGTCGAGCCGGAAACGCCGCTATTTGACTGGGTGCAAGCCGGCACCGTCATCCCCGCCAGCGAAGATGCCGCCGCCGACATGTATCTCTATGCTCAGGAGCGCATGGCCCAGGCCGGCTATGGGCAGTATGAGATCTCGAATTGGGCTAAACCCGGCCATGCCTGCCAGCATAACCTGACGTATTGGCATAACCTGCCCTATATCGGTGTGGGAGCCGGGGCGCACTCCTACTTCGCCGGGCGGCGCTTCGCTCATGTGCGCCCAGTGGCCGGCTATGTCGCCGCGCTGAACACAGAGTGGCAGCCCACCGCAGCGACCATCGGCACGATAGGTGGACCGGTGGAAAGCAGTGACGTGATTGATGCTGCCACTGAACAAAGCCAGACGGTCATTCTGGCGCTGCGCCTGAACGAAGGACTGGATCTCGCCCACTTCGCGCAACGCTTCGGCGTCACGTTCGAGCAGGTCTATGGCGCGCAGGTGAAAGAACTGTTGGCGTGGGGCTTAGTGGAATATGCGGGAGCCTCAGACGACACCAGGCATCTCCGCCTGACCGAACGGGGACGCCTGGTGGGGAATGAAGTCTTCGAGCGCTTCCTATGAGGGACTAGATATCGCCCCCGTCGCTGATGTCGCCGTTCTCAACCAGGAAGCGCACAAAGCGCAGGCGCTGTTCGTCCAGCACGCGGTCCAGGTATTCCGCTTTCTCATACAAGTGTGTGCGCACGGAATTGAGGCGTTCGGCTTCCTCAGGGGTAAAAGCCCCGACAAACAAGGCGCTCTGGCGGTTGTTGGTAGGTTGTTCTGGGTTCATATCCTTACATCACGCTCTGAGTAGGTTCGAGAGCGCATCTCCTTCCATACATCTAGTTTGACACTCTGCCTGGGCTAAAGCCGCAGCAGATTCTTGGTTCAGCCAGCGTGCTTACCAATCAGACTCGCGCCTGATTACCAGAGGCACCTCTGTCCCCAAGCGTTGCACCAGTGCGCGACTGGCCTGTTTCCCTGTGCCCCAGGGTACAGAAACGAGCTTGCTCGATGAAGTCCGATCACCCGCTAGGGAGATATTGCTTCGGCTGTGCGCCTCTCTTCGCCAGACTTCGTTCCCAGTATAGCACAGAATCAACCAGAATACCACCTCTGGTTAAAACCGACGCAAGCCCTTGCATCCGCATGGCCTCAAGGCACAGCGGCTTTACGGGCTTCGTGTAACAACGGCCACAAGCGCTTGATTGTTCAGCCGTGTTTTGCGTTTCGCTGGACTTGATTTGCAATGTCTGTGCCAGATGTATCAGCGTGACGGCACAATCTTGCGTGAGGTCGCATCAGCAAGCCTTTCAGATAACGGTGAACACTCGGAAGATCACGTGAAGAATCATCGTCGCGCTGCGTATCTATCAATAGCAGCTACTTCGTTGAAGCATGATCTTTTTTGGAATGCCTTGAAGGAGTTTTCTCGTATGGCCTCGCAACCGCGCCGGCGCTGGCGCATCCTCAGCCTCATTGTTGCCGTTGTGGGTCTGGGTTTGGCACTCGCGTTCGTAGCCTTAAATCCCACCGGCATCAACACCAGCCACGCGCAAATTGGTTTGACGCCGGTCGTCACCTCATTGCCGCCGACCGCTACGCCGCATGAAACGCCACAACCATAAGGGGAGATGACTACAGATGTTTGCTTATTGGCGAAAGAATCTTGCTCGCACGCGACGCTGGCTCATCGCTCTACCGCTGACAGCACTCGGCATCTGCATGGTTGCGCTGATGTTGGTTGGTTGTGGTGGCTCAAGCAATCCCACCAGCATTGTACCCAGTGGGAAATATGCCTATCTCTATTCCAGCGTGGACTATCCCTTGCAGATTGCAGTGAATGACGCGGATACAGTGACGCTCACCCTCTCGCCCAACAGCAACCTGGTTTCTGCCGCGCCGGGGCAAGGACACGGCAAAACCACCGACGAACCCATCCCTCTGCCAACCGATCTGAGCGCATATCGTGATATCGCTGCCGCAGCCGAAGCGAGTGGCGGCGGTCCCCTGGTGTGGCAGCTCACCAGCGCGCCGCGCCAATCGCTGCTGACGCCCGCGACGGCGGGAGTGGCACGCCGTTATGTCGATGCCGTCACGTTCACCTGGCACGTGCAGGCGATCGCAGCCGGCGATAACACCGCCAAAATCTACTTGCATCTGTATTACGTCTATCTCAGCGGACAGTCGCGCTCCGGCGAGGTGGTCTTGACCCCAACCGCCGTACCCATCGTCGCGGTGGCCTCGAATCCGCTGATGACCTGGTTGGCGGGGATCAAGCTACCTTTCGTTTCGCTCACATCGTTGGCCGGGATCATCGGCCTCTTCCGCTTCGTGCAGGGGATTGTTCAGACCGCCAATGATACAGTGGAGACGGTGAAAAAAACGGTGGAAGTCGCGGGCAAAGTGCATCAGCATTTCCACCCCGCGCCGCACACCGACGCGCTGCCGCCCACCATCAAGCGTTCCGACCACCAATGACGGCTTCTACGGCAGCCGCCGGACCTGGCGCGCGCGGCGTTCCAGGCGCAGGATGGCGAGGTCGCGCGGGATGAAGATGGGACCGCGATAGCTCTGGCGCGCCTCGCGGCGCAGTTGCCCCTCGGCATCGTAGCCCAACGACAGGTGTACCAGCGCCAGCGCCTTCGCCGCGCCGGCCTGAGCCATCTCGCCGGCCTGGGTGGTGGTCATGTGGCCGACACGGTGCGCCGCCTCTTCGCTGCCGCGCGGATAGGTCGCCTCGGCGATGAAGAGATCGGCGTTGAGCGCAATGCCGGGAATCATCGGCGCGACCCGCGTATCGCACGTATAGGCGAGGAGCGGCCCCTGCGGGGTGGCAGTAGGAACGACGCGCATGCCGGCGCTCGGCACGGTATGCTCGGTGAGGATCGGCGTGACGGTGAAATCCCCAATGGGAACCGGCACGCCGGGCTGCAATTCATAGAGTTCGACGGGAAAAGGCCAGTGGTGCAGCGTCAACTCAAAGGCGTAGGTTTGCAGCAGATCGCGCGCCACCTGCAAGGGATGCGCGATGGCGTGGACGCGCAACGGCGCGGTGCGGTCGATGATGCGATAACTCTCGATGAGCGAAGGCAGCCCGCCGATGTGGTCGATGTGGGCATGGGTGATGATAATGTCGCTGACCCGCGCCGGATCAATGCCCAGGCGCAGCATATTGCGATAGGGATCGCCGCCGCAGTCGATGAGGGTGATTGGCGCGCCGGGTGACGCGACCAGCGCCAGCGAGGTATTCGCGCGATCAACGCTGGGCAGCGCACTGCCGGTCCCCAGGAACGCCACAAACATAGCGGATATGACCCCTTCGAGCAAAATTACATGCGGAACTACTACAGCATAGCAGCTTCCCGTTCCGGCTGCTGTGGCCAAGCCCACACTCGCGCTGCTCACCCCGTCACGCGTGGCACAATGATCTGCCCCTCTGCGGGGTCGCCGACCGCTATAGAGTCCCCCCGTAGGAAGAGCAATCCCATATAGGCCGCTGCTACCGCATCCAGCAGATCCGCCCCCAGCGGTTCTTCCCCTGCGGGAAGGCGATCAATGTAGTGTGCCAGCACCGCGCGTGCCTCATGTCGTGCTGCTGGTGTCGTCTTTTTCACGTTCGGCGTAGGACGAACATAAGGCGTCGCCCTTTCAGCCCCTTGTCGCAGCCAGCGGAGCGTCGCTGTCGGAAAGACCTCGATCAGCGGCACTTCGGGCAATGTCACGCGCAGCCGTGCCGCCAGCACCACTGCGCGAAACGTCAGGCCACCCAGAAACGACACCGGCAACGGTCTCACCCCCAACCGCCCCCACACAGGATCGCGCTCGGCGGCGCGCGTATAGACGCGCTCCATCGCCGGCGGCGGGTCGCCGGCCAGCGCAGCGCGCACAGATGCCGGCAGCGTCAGGGGCGCATCCACCGCGATGACGGCAAGCGGCATGGAGCACAGCAAGGCGATGATCTCATCATCCGTTGCCACCGCTTGATGCAGGTGGGATTGGAAGGCGGGGCGCGCTTCCAACGCCTCAGCCGAGAGCACCGCGACCTCGGTGATGCCGCGCCCAGCGGCGAGATCGATCCCCGCGACGCTGATCATCCCTCCTCCGCCTCCAACTCACGCAGGATCTTCGCGTCTTCTTTCGTCAGTGGCATATTGATCGCCAGCCAGGCGGCAAAGAGATCCGGGCGACGACGCATGGTGCGACGCAACGCCTCTTTGCGCCGCCAGCGCGCCACCGCGCCGTGATTGCCCGACAGCAGCACGTCCGGCACCGCCCATCCGCGAAAAACCGGCGGGCGCGTATAGTGGGGATATTCCAGCAGCCCTGCCGCGTGCGATTCATCGTGCGCAGAATCTTCGCTGCCCAGCACGCCCGGCACCAGGCGCGCCACCGCGTCCACCACCACCAGCGCCGCCAGCTCGCCGCCCGTCAGCACGAAATCTCCCAGCGAGATCTCGTCCGTTGCCAGATGCTCGCGCACGCGCTCATCCACGCCCTCATAATGGCCGCAGATGAAGCTCAGGCGTGGATGCTCGCTCAGTTCCCGCGCGACAGCCTGGCTGAACAGCCGCCCCTGCGGCGTCATCAGGATGATCGGCCCGCCCTGATAGACTGCTTCCACGGCAGCGAAGATCGGCTCCGGCTTCATCACCATGCCCGCGCCGCCCCCATAGGGCGTATCATCGCAGACGTGGTGCTTATCCGTCGTTGCCGCGCGAATGTCATGGATGCCGATCTCCAGCAGGCCGCGTTCCTGAGCACGGCGCAAGATGCTTTCTTCCAGCGGGCCGCGCACCATTGCCGGAAACAGGGTGAAGATGTCGATGTGCATGCTTCTATGATAGCGCAAAACCGCGT
>JAJPKG010000263.1 GCA_021323815.1 Pseudomonadota bacterium | reverse complement strand
CGAGGCCGGCGCGCGCTAATTTGTCGATGAGGCTGCTCACGGTCGGCGCGGCGAGGCCGAGCAATTTGACGAGCATGTTGGTGGTTACGCCAGGATGCGCGCGCAGGGCGAATAAAACCCGCAGTTGAGGCAGGGTGATGTGGCGTTTTTCCCAAACGCGCAAGCGCACCATATCCAGGTTGTGCACCAGCGCCCAGTAAGCGCTACGAAAGCGCTTTGTTGTTTGTTCATTCATCTTTTTCATACCAAAAATTATACGATCACATCGAACTATTCGACAAGATCGAATGATTTGCATCCTCTTGCAACATCGTTGTATAATCACAATGAGACCCCCACCCAGGGGGTAGGGATTGGAGGGACATCCGATGCGAGCGGATAAAGGGGATGTCTTGAAGCGCCTCTCCTATATCGAGGGGCACCTGAACGGCGTGCGCAAGATGATCGAAGCGGATCAGTATTGCGTGGACATCTTGCGCCAGACCTATGCGGTGCGCAAAGCCATCGAGAAGATGGAAGCGCTGATCCTGGAACAACACCTGCACACGTGCGTCCCAGAGGGCATCAAAGAGGGCCGGGAAGACGCAGTCGTTGAGGAATTATTGCAGCTCTACAATCTGGCGGGCAACCGCTAGCGAGGTGGCAGCAATGGCAAACACAGTAACACAACCTGATTCAGCCACACCGCAGGCTCCTTCCACAGAGGCGGCGCGAGTGGAATTCGCCATCAGCGGCATGACGTGCGCCAGCTGCGTGCGGCGGGTGGAACGCGCGCTGAGCAAAGTGCCGGGCGTGACGGAAGCGAATGTGAATCTGGCGACCGAGCATGCGACGGTGGCGTTTGATCCCCATGCGGCGGGCATTGCAGACCTGATCGGCGCAGTGGAAAAGACCGGCTATGGCGCGACGGAGATCGTTCCTGAGCCGGAAACCGCTGAAGATGAAGCGCTCTCAGCCGGCGCGCCCAGCGCGGAAACGCTGCGCCGCCAAACCGAATTAACCAACCGGCAGCGCAAACTGCTGATCGGCGTGATCCTGACCGTGCCGGTGATGCTGCTGTCGATGTTCGCCATGAATCGTTTCGCCGGCGAAAACTGGCTGCTGCTGGCGCTGACCGCGCCGGTGTGGGGTTACGTGGGATGGGATTTTCATCGCACGTCGTGGCGCGTGGTCCGCCATTTCGGCGCGAACATGGATGTGCTGGTCAGTCTGGGATCAACCGCCGCGTTCTTGATGAGCATCGTGGCGACCATCGCCCCCCAGGTGGTCGGCGGCGTCACCTTTTATGACACGACGGCGCTGATCATCACCCTCATCTACCTGGGCAAATATCTGGAAGCGCGGGCGAAGGGACAGGCCGGCGAGGCCATCCGCAAGCTGGCAGGGCTGCGCGCCACTGTCGCGCATGTCATCCGCAACGGGCAAGAGATCGATATCCCGGCGCAGCGCGTGCGCGTTGGCGAGGAACTGGTGGTGCGCCCCGGCGAGAAGATCCCCACCGACGGCATCGTCCTCAGCGGCTCGTCTGCCGTCGATGAGGCGATGCTGACAGGCGAAAGCGTGCCGGTGGAAAAGACTGCGGGCGATACGGTCATCGGCGCGACCATCAACCAGACCGGCGCGCTGCGCATGCGCGCCACCAGGGTCGGCAACGATACGATGCTGGCGGGGATCATTCGGCTGGTGGAACAGGCGCAGGGATCGAAAGCGCCAATCCAGCGGCTGGCAGACACCATCGCGGGGATCTTCGTCCCAGCGGTGCTGGTGGTCGCCGCGCTGACCTTCATCGGCTGGACCATTGCCGGCGCGGCAGGGTGGCATCCAGCGGCAGCGAGCATGGGCAGCATGCATGCCGCCACGCAATCGCCCTGGATCGTGGCGCTGGTGGCGGCGATCGCGGTATTAGTCGTGGCATGTCCTTGCGCGTTGGGGCTGGCAACGCCGACGGCGATCATGGTTGGCACCGGTCAGGGCGCGGAAACGGGCATCTTGATCAAGGGCGGGGCGAGCCTGGAACGGCTGGAGCGCGTGACGGCGTTGATGCTGGATAAAACCGGCACCATCACACAGGGCAAACCCGAACTGACGGATGTGAGCGCGCTGGACTATCTGCCGGAAAAGGATCTGTTGCGCTTGGCAGCGGGGGCGGAAAGCCTGTCGGAACATCCCCTGGCGCGGGCAGTCGTGGCCGCGGCGCAGGCGCAAGGTATCATCCTGCCCCAAGCGACCGATTTCCAGGCGATTCCCGGCGGCGGGGTGCAGGCGCGGGTGGATGGGCGCGAGGTGGTGATCGGCACGCGCAAGCTGCTGGCGGAACGCGGAGTGGATCTCGCGCAGGCGAGCGATGTGGCGCGAACGCTGGAAGACGCGGGCAAAACGGCCATGTTTGTGGCGGTGGGCGGCAGGCTGGTCGGCATCCTGGGCGTGGCGGATACCGTCAAGCCCGGTTCGGCTGAGGCGATTGCCGCATTGCAAGAGCAGGGTGTGCGGGTGTGGATAATCACCGGCGACAACCGGCGCACCGCCGAGCGCATTGCCGCCGAGGTTGGGATTCCGCCGGAGCAGGTGTTGGCCGAAGTGCTGCCCAGCGACAAGGCAGCGCAGGTGCAACGGCTGCGCGAGGCCGGCGAGATCGTCGCTTTCGCGGGCGACGGCATCAATGATGCCCCGGCACTGGCGAGCGCGGATGTGAGCATCGCCATGGGCAACGGCTCAGACATTGCGATGGAAGCCGCAGACATCACGCTGGTGAAGGGCAATCTGCGCGGCATCGTCACCGCCATCCAGTTGTCGCGCGCGACCATGCGCATCATCCGCCAGAATTTGTTCTGGGCGTTCGGCTACAACACGCTGTTGATCCCACTGGCGATCGCGTCGCCCGCCGTGCCATTCTTGCGCGAGCAAGCGCCAATCTTTGCGGCGGCGGCGATGGCGCTCTCATCAGTCACGGTCGTCAGCAATTCGCTGCGACTGCGCCGTTTCGCGTCGCAAACGCACTAATTGTTCCCGTGCTGGTTCGTTGAGCGCGATGCATTGCGCCCCTCAAGCCAGCACCAATCTTGGGCGGCGGCATGCCTAGCCCGACATGAGAAGGAGATAATTCATCATGGCAACACCACAAACCATCACCCTTTCCGTTCCCGATGTGTCATGTGAGCACTGCGTCAAGACCGTCACCGACACGCTGACGCAACAACCCAGCATCCAGGATGTGAAGGTGGATCTGAACGCGAAAACAGTGAGCTTCACCTACGATCCTGAGCGAGTGAACATGACCGACATTGAGACGGCGCTGGACGACGCGGGGTATCCCGTCGCCAAATAACCCACCCAATCAGCATGTCGCAGCATGCTGGCTCAGGTGTGAGCGTTCTGTGCCGAATCGATAACTCTTGTGAGCTTGCCGTGAGTGGAACAGGCTATGCTCTGAATAAGAGAAGTTCGAGATGGCACTGGTTTCTGACAAGACGCCAACCATACTCCAATGAAGGAGGCAATTACGATGATGATATACCCGAACACGATGTCACCTCTGATGTGGCTTTGGATGCTGCTCTCGTGGGTGATCTGGTTCGCCTTGCTTGGGTTCGTGGTGTGGCTGGTGGTGCAATGGATCCGCCCGGTCCATTCGGCAACAACTACACCACTGGATATTCTGCGACAGCGGTATGCCCGTGGTGAGATTGACCGTCAAACGTATGTCGCCATGCGCCACGATCTCGGCGACGCGAGAGATGAGGAGGCACCTCCCCGTCCCCCATCACCCACAACTGGCAGCTAACACGCTGACTGAATGCCACATGGAGGCGCATCGATTATGCTCTGGAGGAGGGGCGACGCTGATGGCACTCGCTCCTCCTTCTGTGGCTGGGATCTCGCCTGCTACGAACAGGCATTCCCCTGTCCGCAGAGCTTCGTTTTTGGGGCAAGTTATGCTAATCTCCCCGGCGAGCGCATCTGTTCTGGTTTCGTTCACAGTTTTGCAAGAAAGGAAGCGACCATGATCAAACGGTGGAGCGTGATGATTGGCGTGGCGCTGGTGGTGGTTTTGCTGCTGCTCGCCTTTGGGCGCGACAGCAGCGCATTCACCGGAAACCAGGCGAACACGGTGCAGGTGATTGAGAGCGATTTCAGCATCACCTCGTCGCAAACGAGCTTCGAGCCTGGCATGACCTATCATTTCGTCATCGTCAATGACAGCGCAGATCCGCATGAGTTTATGATCGGTCCCAAGACGCCTGATGACATGCCAATGGACCAGATGCATAAAATGATGCTGGCGATGGTTGACAACATCGCGCCATATCAGAGCGCCATGCTCGATGTCACCTTCCCGATGACGATGGCAACTCCAGCACATGGTATGGGGGATGGCATGGGCAGCAACGGCATGAGCCATCTCGAATTTTCTTGCCATTTGCCGGGCCACTATGAGGCTGGCATGATGCTGCCAATCAAAGTATCAGCTGGGTAGTGCCGCCAGACATCATGGGCATGAAGGTGTCACCGTGACATTCGATCGATCTGTCTGTAAATGCCGTTTTGTTGTACACTGTCGCACGATAGTCTTGAAATTGCTCGGAGAAACCAATGCCCGAATCTCTTCTCGCGCGCGTCGAATCGCTGATGCGCGCCATCGTCGAGTTGCCCAGCACGTCGCACCATGAAGATGCCGTGCGCGAAGCACTGCGCCAGCGAATGTCGATCGCGGGATACGCGACGACGCAAGACGCGAGCGGCAATCTCATCGCCAGCGTGCCCGGCACGGCGGGGCGCGAGGGCCAGCGACCCCTGTTGCTCAACGCGCATATGGATCGCGTTCCCCCAGGTCTGGCGTGCGCGCCGGTGGTCCGCGACGGCATCATGTATGGCGACGGCCAAACGAATCTTGGCGCGGACGACGCGGCAGGGATCACCATCATCCTGCTGGCGGTCGAGGCGCTGCGCGAGCGTGAGCTGCCGCATCCGCCGCTGGTGCTGCTCTTCACCGTCGGCGAGGAAGTGGGACTGCTCGGCGCGCGGGCATTTGATCCCAGACCCTGGGGCGCGCGCGAGGGGATCATTTTCGACAACTCGGGCGAGCCGGGCGCGGTGGTGACACGCGGCGCAGCCTACCTGGCATTTGATGCCGTGCTGCGCGGGCGCGGAGGGCATCCAGGCAAGGATCTGGCGGGCACGGCCAGCGCCATCAGCATGTTCCTGAACCTGCAACTGCCCCTGGGGATTCAGGACGATGGAGCGACGCGCCTCTCGCTGGGAACGATCAGCGGCGGCACAGCGCGCAACGCCATCCCCGCCGAGGCGCGCGTGCAGGGCGAGTTGCGCACCCTGCTGGATGCCGGCGGCCAGGCGCGCTGGCAAGACTCCATTCGCTCTGCCTTCGCCAACGCGGCAGCCTCACAGGGCGGCACGGCGGAAGTCAGCTTCGATCCGCACGGCGCGGCGTATGAGGTGGATGAACAGGAGCCGCTGGTGCAGGCCTATCGCCGGGCATGGGAAGCGCGAGGCCATCCGTTCCAGACGATATCAACCTTCGTCGGCAGCGATGCGAACGCGCTGCGCGACCGGCTGCGCGTCTTCACCGTCTCAACCGGCGCGATGAACGAGCACACGCTGGATGAATACATCGCCCTGGCTCCCCTGGCTGAGATAATCGAGGCGACGGTCGCGGTTGTGAGCGGTCACCCCACCCCCTCACCCCCTCCCCACCAAAGCTAGAGGGAGGAATTCAGACCGCGAAGTCACGCTGAGCATGGAGCACACAGATACGATACAATCAACGCAAACCATATTGAGGATCAGCAGTGATGGCAAAGAGGCGGCGTTCTGTGGCGGAAAATGATGAGCCGATGGTGCGACGCGAAGGCGCGCATCTGGTGATGCCGGGGATGGCGACGGTGCATTCCCATGCCTTCCAGCGGGGATTGCGCGGGCGCACGCAGCGGCGCAGCACGCGCGCCGGAACGTTCTGGACGTGGCGCGGGCTGATGTTCGCCCTGGCCGACCGCCTGACGCCGGAAGATCTTTTCAACATCTCGCGGTTCGCCTTTGTGGAACTGGCGATGTCGGGCGTGACGGCGGTGGGCGAATTTCATTACATCCACCACGATCGGGGCGGCCACCCCTATGCCGAACGCACGCTGCTGGCAGATACCGTGATCCGGGCGGCACGCGAAGCGGGGCTGCGCATCACCTTGATTCGGGCGGCATATCTGCGCGCCGGCTATCAGCAAGAGGTCGTCGCGGGGCAAGATCGCTTCATCGATGCCGATGTGGATGACGCGCTGGCCGACACCGAGACGCTGCGCAAGCGATATGCAGCAGATCCCCTGGTGCGCATCGCTGTCGCGGCGCACAGCATCCGCGCCGTGCCGCTGCCGCAGGTGCACACCCTGGCGGACTATGCCCGCGCGCAGCAGATGCCCTTTCACATGCATGTTGCCGAGCAGCGGCGCGAACTGGCCGAGTGCGAGAGCGAATATGGCTTGCCGCCGGTCGCGCTGCTGGCCGAACACGGCATTCTGGGGGATCGCTTCGTTGGCATCCACGCCACGCACTTGAATGAGCGCGAGATCGCGGCCTATGGGGCGGCGCGGGCATTCGTCGGGCTGTGCCGCACAACCGAGCGCGACCTGGGCGACGGCGCGCCGGATCTGCCGGGGCTGTTGCGAGCAGGGGCGCGGCTGTGTTTCGGGGTCGATAGCCATGCCGGCAGCGATGCCTTTGAAGAAGCGCGGGCAGCGGAACTGGATATGCGCGTGCAGGCCGAGGCGCGGCACGTGGCGGCGGAAGCGCCGGCTTTGCTCGCAGCGGCAACGCGCGCCGGCTATGCCGCCATCGGCTGGGAAGACGCCTGGCGGGACGATGTGGTGCTGCTCAACGCAGCCGATCCGTCCCTGGCCGGCGCGGACGACGAGCGCCTGGATGATGCCGTCATCTTCGGCGCGACGCCCCGCGCGGTGGAGCGCGTCACAGTAGCGGGCGATATCATTGTGGAACACGGTCGTCACGTGCGCTATGATGAGGCGCTGGAAGCCTTTACCAAGACGATGCACAGCATTTTGGGGTAGCGGGCGGCCCCGTGTGAGGAAGATCGTGCATGACAACGACCACAGACACCATCCGCATCGGCTGCGCGGCGGGGTTTTGGGGCGACAGTTCAGTCGGCGCGCCGCAGTTGGTGCAGCGGGGGAAGATCGATTATCTGGTGTTCGACTATCTGGCGGAATTAACAATGTCGATTCTGGCGGGGGCACGGCGCAAAAATCCCGATGCCGGCTACGCGACGGATTTCGTGGACGTGGCGATGCGCGCAGTGCTTGCGGATGTGGCGCAACAGGGGATTCGCGTCATCAGCAATGCCGGCGGGGTGAACCCGCGCGCATGCGCTGAGGCGCTGGCCGCGCTGGCGCAGGAGCAAGGGATCGATCTCACGATTGCGGTGGTGGAAGGTGATGATGTGCTGCCACTCATCCCAGCTTTACGGGATGAGGGAGTGCGCGAAATGCAGAGCGGCGCGCCCTTGCCCCCGCGCATCCTCACGGCGAATGCCTATCTGGGCGCGTTTCCCATTGCCGCCGCATTGAAAGCCGGCGCGCAAGTGGTCATCACCGGGCGCTGCGTAGATAGCGCGGTGACGCTCGGCGCGCTCATCCACGCGTTCGGCTGGCAGGCAGGTGAATATGATCTGCTGGCGGCGGGCAGCCTGGCGGGGCATCTGCTGGAATGTGGCTGCCAGGCAACAGGCGGGCTTTTCACCGACTGGGAGAATGTGCCGGACTGGCCCACCATCGGCTATCCCATTGCCGAGGTCAGCCGCGACGGGGATATCATCATCACCAAGCCGGAAGGGACGGGCGGGCTGGTGACGCCCGCGACGGTAGGCGAGCAATTGCTCTATGAGATCGGTGATCCTGCTGCGTACCTGCTGCCCGATGTGACGTGCGATTTCCGCCGGGTGCAGATGGAGCAAACGGGACCAGACCGCGTGCGCGTTTGGGGCGCGCAGGGGCGAACACCGACCGGATCGTACAAGGTTTCAGCGACCTCTATGGATGGCTTCAAGTGCGCGGCGCAACTCACCATCATCGGCTTCGACGCGGCGCGCAAGGCGCAGCGCACCGGCGAGGCGCTGCTTGCACGCGCCCGCAGCCTTTTTCAGGAGCGCGGCTGGGAAGATTTTACGGATACCTGCTTGGAAGTGCTGGGGGCGGAAAGCGCCTATGGGCCGCACAGCCGGGCGCGGGAAGCGCGCGAGGTGGTGCTGCACCTGGCCGTGACGCATCAGCGCGAGGCCGCGCTGGATCTCTTTCGCCGCGAGATCGCCGCCGCCGGCACGTCGTGGTCGCCGGGCACCACCGGCGGCGCAGGCAGGCCAAATGTGTCGCCAGCCATCAAGCAGTTCGCCTTCCTACTGGAAAAACAGCGTGTCACGCCGCGCGTGGCCATCGGTGGCGCAGCCATTCCCATCACGCCAACGCCCGCATCTTCATCTTCGCACCCCGTCCCTCAAGCCGATACGCTCCCTGCTGCGCCCGTCAGCGAGCCGCCGGCAGAAGCCGTTGAGGTGCCGCTGATCCGCCTGGCGTATGGACGTAGCGGCGACAAGGGCGACACCAGCAACATCGGCATCATGGCACGCCGCCCCGAATATCTGCCATACATCGCTGGGCAGGTGACGGCGGAACGGGTGAAGGAATATCTGGCACACCTCGTCAAGGGGGCGGTGACGCGCTATGAGCTGCCGGGCATCGGCGCGTTCAATTTCGTGTGCGAGCGCGCGCTGGGCGGCGGGGGCATGGCGTCGCTGCGCCACGACGCGCTGGGCAAGGGCATGGCGCAGGTGCTCCTCAGCCTGCCGGTGCGCGTGCCGGGCGATCTCATCCCGGTGAACGAAGGCAGAACGCATATCCTCAATGATGGCTATGCCTAACATCGTGCTGCCGTTCATCTTTCCCGCCTGATCGGTTGCGCTACCTTCACCCAAAAACACCGTGAGGCCATCTGTCGAGCATGGACAGATGACCTCAGTCTCAGGCGAAGCATCTCGCCTGCCTATGCCGCCTGGTCTTTCTTGCGCTCCTGACGCTCTGCGGCGGAAGCAAGCGGCACCACATTCGCCGGTCTCGTTTCGGCTGGCTCTTGTTGCTGCTGCCAACGCTCATACACGTCATGCAGCGCCCGGATCAACTTGTGGATATTGAGTTTGATGTGCTCAAACTCCGCTTCGCGTGGTGGATGGGGTACAATTCGTTGCCGCTCAACGACATTGGCATCCGGCGCAATCTCGTGCACGGCGGCGATCACCGCCTGGCGCAATTGCTCCAGCGCCTCAGCCGGCGAGAGGTCCTCCATATCCACCGCAAATTCGAGATCCTGGCAGCGCCGTTCGAGCCGCGTCAAAATGCGATCCAGCCCTTTGAGCAGCGCTTCAGGCTGGATGTGATACTGGGTCGGCCAGGGATAGACAACGTAATCGGGCAATAAGGTCTGGATGTGGCGATACAGAAGCCGCAAAATCTCTTTATTCTGGTTCTGTTGGTCCTGATTGGTGCCATGTCCCCACAACATCGCTTCCCTCCTTCCTGCTTCCGTCCAGCGTCAACCGGGGTATCAAGCCTGTGAAACGGGGAACGGGGGCGCGCATGTCGCGGCCCCCCCTCCTCCTCTTGGCTGAGGCGCTCCATTACGAGCGGCTGGTGCTGCCAGCCAGTTGCTTGACGGTGCCACCTTCCTTGATGGCGATCTTCTTAGCCTGCGCGTGCGCCGCCACAGGCAGCTTCAGCGTCAGGATGCCCTGCTCAAACTCGGCGGTCACATGGTCGGGTTCCACCGGCTTGGGCAGCGTGATCGTCCGGGTGAAGTCGCCTTCGCCCCACTCTTGCAGCAAGAAGCGCGGCTGATCCTTTTCAGAGGACGACTGTTCCCAGCCGAACGCTTGGCGATGGGCATGAATAGTCACGCGCTCCCGCTCACAGGTGAGGTCGATATCCTCAGGCTTCACGCCGGGCAGCAAAACCTGAACAATGTATTGATTCGGCTGTTCCACGATGTTCATCGGAACATCACCGGCTGAAGTGAAGAACGGGCGCACAAACGCCTCGCGCATCAACTGATTGACAGCATCGTTGAGGGACACCATGTCGCGGAATGGGTCCCAGCGGGTCAGATTCGTTGCCATATGTGTCACCTCCTTCAGTAATTGCCTCCACCATCACCTCATCTGCGTTCGTCGCGGGTGGTGGTGGAACCGCTATTACAATACCACATCTGACAAATTTTGTCAAGAAGTATAGAGGAGAATGGTTAGATTTTTTCCTCGAAGATGGGAAACGAAGTGGATTCTCTCCACCCGATATTGACAATGCTACTGTCATTACGACAAAATAGCGTTGCCTGTGCTGTGGAGGCTGCCAGAAGAGCAACTGCGGGCAACGGCAGAGACGTTGCCCGTGTTGCGCGTGTGGTTGCAAGGGGAATATCGGCGCTTGCAGAGGGCGTGATGCCTGAACTTTTTTCCCACGGAAAGGAGGTTCACCATGTCACAGCTATTCCACAGATGGAAACCACTGGTCGAGCGATTCCCCATCGGTTTCGCCGCCGTTTATTTCGTGATCAGTTTCAGCTTGCAGCTTGCCATTACCCTGCTGGGACGCAGACTGGGGGCCATCCTCGCGGCAGGGTTCGCCGATCTCATCCTACAATCCCTGCTGGCGCTTGGCGTCTTGAACTGGCTGCGCTGGCGACGGGCAGCAGGATTCAACAGCCCCACCCAGTGGCGCGATATGTTTGTCTTATGGCTGCCGCTGCTGCTCGCGCTGTTCTATCTTTCACCCCTCGCGGCTATCCCCGTTTCCTCCCCCCGTGTGCTCGCTCTGGCTGCGCTCTACGCGCTGCTGACGGGCTTGAACGAGGAGGCCGGTTATCGCGGCGTGCTGTTGCAAGCGTTGTTGCCCTATGGCCCTCGCGCTGCCGTCATCCTTTCGGCAGTATTCTTTGGGCTGGGCCATCTGAATAACCTGCTGGTATTCGGCTCCAGCGCGCTCGTTTTCGCCCAGGCAATCGGCACATTCTTGATCGGCGTGGGGTTTGCCGCGTGCCGCCTGCGCACGAACACCTTGTGGCCACTCATCCTCATTCATGCCTGCTTTGATCTCGCAACCGACGTTACATTGTTCCAAAGCAATGTGGCTGGCACCCATGCCACAACCGGCGCGTTTTCCCCTGGCCTGATCGCCGCTGTCCTGATCATTCCAGGGCTACTGCTGGCCACATATGGCTTGTTGATCCTGCGCCGATTCGCACCGGAACGCGCCACCATCTCCCCATCAGCCGCGCGCTGAGCAGCGCGCACAGCGCCGCCAGAGCGAGCACGAAAT
>JAJPKG010000391.1 GCA_021323815.1 Pseudomonadota bacterium | reverse complement strand
GCGCCGCTGGACGTGGCAATGACCGAGATGATGGACGCGCCGATGGCATATTGGATGGGGATGCCCATCAGCAACGTCAGCGCAGGCACCACCACCACGCCGCCTCCCAGACCCAAGAGCGATCCCACCACGCCCGCAATGATGGAGATCAGCAGAATCAGCAATACGACCAGATAGATATGCGGCATGCGCGCTAAAATCTCCTTTTGCCTGCCTCATCGATGGGGCATCACCTTAATGATACCTCTCACGGCGCGCAGGCACAAGGACCAACCAGAGAGAAATGGCCCCAGCCCCCTCCCCAGCAAAGCTGGAAGGGGAGCGTCTCAAAGCAAAGCGCGATGGGGATGTGGCCGGCATCAGCCTGCCGGAAACACCTGTGCGACGGCTTCCGCGATGGTGGCGATGGGGATGACGGTGAGATCGGTGCGCACATCTTCCGGCACATCCGCCAGATGGGCCTGGTTGGCGGCGGGGATGAGGACGGTGGCGACCCCGGCGCGATGGGCCGCGACCAGCTTTTCGGGGATGCCGCCCACCGCCAGCACGCGCCCATCCAGCGCGATTTCGCCCGTTGCCGCCAGTTGCGCGGGCAGTGGCTGGTGGCGCAGCGCAGACAGCAACCCCAGCAATATCGCCAGCCCGGCAGACGGCCCCCGCTTGGGATAGCCCAACTCTGCGATGTGGATGTGGATATCATGATTTGCCAGCGTGCCGGCAACAATGCCCAATTCTGCCGCGTGCAGCTTGAGATATGACAACGCGACCTGGGCGCTGTCTTTGGTCGCGTCATCGCCGAAGCCGCTGAAAACCAACTGCCCCGCACCATTGGCGATGAGGGATACCTGCAAACTGCCGATCTCGCCCATGCCGGTGCCGTGCAGAATCGCCAGCACCAGGCTATAGCCCGGCTCGCCGCGCAGAGGATGCTGGTTGCGCACAACCGTTGGCGTGCCGAGATAGCGCCGTGCCTCAGCAGGCGTGATGGCGATGGGTGTTGTGCTGCTCAGCACATCTGCCAGGGCGCGTTGCAACAGGGTCAGCAAGGTGCGCGTCAGCCCGCGAATGCCCGATTCGTAGGTATATTCCTCGATGATCTCGGCCAGCGCCGAATCGTTGATGGTGATCTCGCCTGCCGTGAGACCGAGCGATTGGCGCAGGCGCGGCAAGACATACTCACGCGCCATGTGCAATTTTTCCGTGAAGCTATAGCCGCGCAGTTCAACAATGTCAAAGCGATCTTGCAGCGAACTGGGGATGGGGTCCAGCGTGTTCGCGGTGGCGATGACCAGCACCGATGACAGATCGAAGGGGAATTGCAGATAGCGGTCCGTGAATTGCGCGTTGCGCGCTGGATCGGTCAGTTCCATCAGCACGGAATAGGGATCGCCGCGATAATCGCGCCCGATCTTATCGATCTCATCCAGCCCCAGGACCAGATTCACCGTTTTGGCGCGGGTGACGGCTTCCATGATGGCCCCGACTCGCGCCCCGATGTAGCCGCGCTCGAAGCCGCTGAGCGCGATGATATCCGAGATGCCCCCGCAGGGGATAATCTCAACATGGCGGTCCAGCGCGGTGGCGAGCGAGGCCAGGAAGGTGGTTTTGCCCGTTCCCGGCGGTCCCACCAGCAACAGATTGCGCAACGGCGGCGGGGCGGGCTGCGCGTGAGGCGATGCCTGCTGGCAACGTTTTTTCCACCACAGCAGCGTGACGAGTTGATCCAGCACCATCTTTTTGGGCTTTTCCATGCCGGCGTGCTCGCTGTCCAGCAGGGCACGGGCTTCGGCGACGCCGATGGTGGGCGGCGTGATGCGGCTGCCCCAGGGCAGTGAGGCGGCGAATTGCAGATAGGTCATCAGCTTCTCATATTCGCCGCTGCTCTTGTTGGTATAGTTCAGCAGCGCCACTTCGCTGTCGAGCTTGGCGCGTACCTCCGCGGGGATCTCAAGCTCGCCCAGCCTGGTGAGGATCGCTTTCGCTGGATCAAGGGTGATCGCCTCTTCCATCCACTGCTGGATCAGCCGCAGGCGCTCGCCCACATCCGCCGTCTGCATGGCTTTGGTGAGGATGTCCTGGGGCAGCAACGTCAGCAGCGTGTTGGCCAGCGCGTGGCTATATTCAACGGGATCGGTGGTCTCTTTGATCCGTTTACGCGATTCGGGACTGAGGGTGCGCGCGTCAACCCAGTTGTCAAAGACGCGACGCGATTGCTTCACGCGCTCCGCGATATCCGGTGGCACGACATCCGGCACTGCCTCAAGCCATTCGCCCTGCAAGGGTTGTGTTTGGGCGGCGATGCGGATGCGCACGCGCTGCCTGGCGGTATATTGCGCGGAAGGCCGCCCGTTGCTGGTCGTGTCATATAGCGTGCGGCAGAGAACGGCGTTGCCTTCCCAGGGAAATCGCTCCACTGTTTCAGGAATGGCAAAGAAATAGCCGTTTGGTCGCTTGAGTGTATCAAAGACTTTCAATTTTTCCGCATTCGATTCAGCGTCGCGATACCATAAGCGCGAAAAGCCGGGAAACGCGGCCCAGCCAGCGATGACTGGAAGCTGGGTGCCCGGTGCCAATAGCGGATCATCTTGCATGGATCTCTCCCGCTCTTGCTTATAGGTGAGGTATGCCGGGACTATTGTATTGCACAACCAACACCCATAGCAAGGCAGAGGATGGGGGGAATGGCGCGACTCTGGCAAGATAGGGGGATGAGAAGAAAGGGGTGAAACTGCGAACGTTTAAGAAGCATCTGGATTAGTGGCCCATTTTCTAGACAATGATAAATGTATTACAAATGCTTCTATTTCATGAGGCGAGATTGACAAGTCATGTTATAATCAAGCCAAAAGAGCGGTCGCCAGGATTCTTTGAAAGAGCCAGCACGGAAGGAATGATGCGATGCACTTGGGACACGATCAACACCAACAGAGGAAACGAAGTGAGCAATCAGATAGGGATTTACGAGCGTATATTGAAACTTTACGTCGTCGTCGGCTTTTTCGAGATATCTTTGCTCCAATTGTAGGCTTTTTTGCTGGTGTTATCTTGACGATCGTTATCCCAAATTTCGCAAAAACACAACAGACGAAGGATTTCGTACTTTATAGTATGTTAGCAGTGGTTTCAATAGCACTTGAAATCTTCGCTGTTGCCATACCTGTTTTATTTGCTCGGAGTGATCAGCGGCGAGAAGAATCACACAAGGAGATGGTCGAACTTATCGAAATGTTGCAAAACGGGCAGAAGATAGCACTCAGCGCGCTTACGTCGCTTTCAGATAAACTGGGTCTGAACGTCGAGTTCGTCGTTGAAAATAATGGCGAAACCTATGACAAAACAAGAACTTACATTGAACAGGCACGGGATAGCATTTCGATCCTTGATTATTGGGTGCAGGATGATGAGTATTTCAAAGCTGATACAGCCGATACAGCGGATAGTCCGCGCAAAAAACTCTATCAGGCTATCCTCAAGCAGATTGAGCGCCATATTGAGCGGCATAAAGATGGACAACAGAATCCTACAAAACCCACACATCCCTTTCACCGGCGCATCATTCAACTGTCAGACATGCAAATCAGCCGCCAAGTAGCTATCAAAGCCGGTACCGTATTTCGTGCTTATGCCTTGCAATGCATCCACTATGAGCATGTAGATAAGGCTTGGCGGTCAACATCATTTCGCGTAGCGGCGTTATATATTCCCGCATCGTTTATGATCATTGATCGACGCTGGGTGATTTTGACAATATTTGCAACGCCTTCACCAACAGAGGTACAACGATTAGGAGCCATTTTTATTGACGACCCCACCCCAGAGAAAAAATTCGTCGATAACATGCTGCAAATCTTTGAATTTGTCGGCCACAAGGCACACCCTTTGTACGAGGACAATTTCCCCGAGCCCGAGAACGGGTCAGCTTCAGCATAAAGAGCGCGACTAATGGCTTTTGGCCAGAGGCTGGGAGCGTTTTATAGGATAAGTTCTGTCAAAATTTGTCACCAAGCGATCTGTGCGCACGAATTCGCTCCAGATACGCGCAACGCGATTGATATCTTCATAAAAATTTCCGATGAGGGTCTCTTGGCCTTGCGCAATGACCATCGCATTCCCTTCGGGCGTGAAGAACAAGTGTTTGCCATCGCGTTCCGCACGCGTATACGCTGCTAGTACAATATTATATTGTCCGGCCAATATGTTTACCCTTTTATACAAGTCGTCGAATTCTTCATCTGAAAGCTCTAATTGTTCACGATTATCCTCTGCATAGACACTATATGATACCTGATAGAGCTTCCAAACATCCGGTTTGCAGCGCTCTTTGATGAGATCAATCATGGGCAAAATATCATGTTTATTGATCTTGCAAACAACTGTTCCTAGCTTAATGCCCAAGCGGGGATAGCGATCACGGATCAGCGGAATGAGATCCTGTACAATCTGAAATTGACGAGGATCGCCAACCCGCATCTTCCGATTCACTTCGAGCGTTGCGGCATCTAAAGGAAGTGCCACCCAATCCAAGAAAGGAGCTATTTCATCAAGACGCTTTGCGAAGCGTAACCCATTGGTGGATAAAACTGTTTTGAGTTTGCACTCTTCCTTCGCGGTTCGTAAAACCTCTGGTAAATCTTTGATAAGGGCTGGCTCCCCACCGGTGATAACAATGCTTTCTACGCCATATTCAGGAAAAGATCTGATGAGGTTCAACAAGGCAGGAATATTGGTATCAGGCTTTTCATGACGCGGTCCCCAACAAAACGGACAGCGCAAGTCACACCTGCCCAGTATTTCCATGTCAATTATTGCTGGTAAGGTCAATGTGCTCATGATAAATGCCTCCGGCAAATATGTTCGAGATGTGGGAGCGCATAGCCAGGGCCAACGCAAACTCTTGCGCGCAACCACAATGAGATTTTGCCTGGGAGGGAAGTGGTTTCGCACAACGGCATGATTATAGCCGACTAAAGCGAAAAAAGGGAAGATCGACATCAACAAAAGAAGGCAGACGGGACAATATCCTGCTGCCCTGCGATCTCGTACCATCCAGCAACCCACTGCAGGTGCTTCCCGAACTGGTTTAAGTATAGCATTAATACCATCAACCGACAATCATCCTATGCCTGATAGGCTATCATTTTCAG
>JAJPKG010000282.1 GCA_021323815.1 Pseudomonadota bacterium | reverse complement strand
TCGGATCAAGAGCCGGTAGTGTTGCCCGCGCCGTTGAGTGCCCCACCGCAAGCAGTCGCCACCGTGCAAGAGATGCAGGTCATCGAGGGCGAGCACCGCCAGTTAGAGGCCACGCGCCCGGAACCGGCCATTAGCATGCAGCGCGTGAGCAACGCGGCCTATTCCGCGGTCGGCGCGGTGGTGGCGCTGTTCATCGCAGCGGCGTTCATTGTGCTGGTGATCTGGTTCATTGCCGATCTGCGCGCCATTGCCACCACGCCCATTCCGGCGGGCATCACCGATCATACAGCCTATACGCGCAACGAGATCATCAATGCTTCGTTGAATTTGCTGGCGAATCTGGTGCTGGTGCTGGTGCTGGTTGAGGTCTTTTCCGCCATTGTCAATTTCATCCGGCTCCATCGCGCCACCGCCCGCCCCATTATCTTGATCCCGCTTTATATTGTCATGCGCGCCATTGTGCAGCTTGGCAGCCAATTATTGCTGAATCCCCCCACGCCTGACAGCGGCACCAGCACGCTGATCATCGTGCTGGCCGAGATGGGGGCCTTCGCGCTGGTGGGGCTGGCGCTGAGCCTGGCGCTGGCGGCCTTGCGCGAGCCGGCCCCCAAAGACGAGGCAAAGAGGCAGTGAGCAAGCCACTCAGCGCGTGGTATAATTCCCGTTATGCGTGAAGAACAATTCGATGTCGTTGTCATTGGCGCGGGGCTGGGCGGGCTGCTGAGCGCCGCGCAGTTTTTGGGGCGCGGCAAACGCGTGGCGGTGGTGGAACGGCTGGCGCACGTGGGCGGGCGCTTCACCGCCAAAACGTTTCAGGGCGCGCAGGTCAGCACCGGCGCGGTGCATATGCTCCCCTTCGGCTCCAACGGCGTGCTGGCGGGGATGCTGCGCGATCTGCGCGTGCCCCATCGCGTGCATGATGCCGAGGTCTTCGGCTCGTTTCACGTGCGTGGCCGGCAGATTCGGGCGCGGTCGGTGCTGGCGCTGGCACGCGTGCTGGGACCGCAGCAATATGCGCGCTTCCTGCACCTGGGCGCGCAGATGTTTTTGCGCGCGCCACACGCCGATGAACGCGCGCTTTCCTTTCGCGCCTGGCTGGCGCGCCAGGGCGTGACCAGCGCCGGATATCCCGACCTGGTGGCGTTCTTCGAGCGCATGAGCCATTTCGCCCTCAGCATCGATCTGGATCAGGTGACGTATCCCGAAGTGTGCGCCACCATGAAGAATATGTTCCGCTATGGCCCGCCGGGGATTGTCGAGGGCGGCTGTGCGGCGGTGGCCGGCGCGTTGGAAGCGCGCATTCTCGCCGCCGGGGCAACCCTGTTGCTCAACCACGACGTGCCGCAGATCCTCACCGCCGGCGATGCCGTGTGCGGCATCCGTGCCCGCGACCGCGCGACGGGCGAAGAGATTATCTTGCGCGCCCCGCTGGTCATCAGCAACATCGGCCCCCAGGCGACGGAGGCGTTGGTGGCCTCACCCCCCACCTGCGGTAAAGAGGGGGAGACAGTTCAGCCGGATGTTAGCGTTGATCCACGCGATCAGGGATCACAACAACCCGGAGGGTCTTCTATTTCGAGCCACGTGGCTTCAGCCCCCGGCGGACGCGTCTCGCGTTCGCCCCTCTCTATCTCTGCTGGGGAGCAGGGTTCCCATGCCGCGACGGGAGGGCCAGGGATGGAGCCTGCCACCGGGCTGAAAACCCACGTGCTCACCACGCGCTCGCTCATCGACCACAAGGGGATCATGTATTGCCTGGATACGGAACGCATCGCGGGCGTGGTGCAGCCCAGCAACAGCGACGCGCGCCTGGCACCGCCGGGAGAGCATCTGCTGATCACCCATCAACTGTGGCGGCCAGAGCGCGAAACCATTGCCCAGGCCCGCGCCCATGCCCTGGCGGATCTCGTCCGGCTGCTGGGACCGCAAGAGCGCGGCACGTGGCGCGTGCTGACCATGAGCCAATATCACGATGCCTGGCCGGTGAACCGCGCCGTTCAGGGAGCCGACACCATCCCGCAGACCCGGCTGCGTGGCCTGTATCTGGTAGGTGACGCCGTCAAGCCGTCGGGCTATTTGATGGTGGAAGGCGTGGCGCAAAGCGTCAACGCGCTGATGGATGCAGTGGACCGTGCCCTGCCCACTGCTATTGTGCCGGCGCAGTTGCCGCCGAAACCGCCGCGCCGTCGCGCCTTTGTCTGGCTGATCGCGCCGCCGGCACCGCATCCTGCAAATGAGCGCCTGGCCCCTGTGGAGATGCCGAAAGCCCGTTGAGCGCGATTATGGCACCAGCGGTTTGCCCGGCAAGAGGCGCAGTTCGTGGGTGTTGTGCTCGCGCTCGGTCTGCACGATATTCAGCCGCTCGGCGATGTGCAAGATCTGGATGCGCGCAAGTTGCGTCGTCTTGGTGACATCCAGCGCCGGATCGGCTTTCCAGATCGGTTCAAGCACCTGGGTGAGCGTGGGCTTTTGCTTGCGGCGATCACATTCCGCGACGCTGCGGCCTATCGCCTGCAACAGGCGATCCAGCGCGTCCTGGCCGGGAATGACGCTGCCGGGCGCGAGCATCACCCCCTGCGACGTGGCCTGTTCGTCGATGATGCCCAGCCCTGTCAGCACGCGCTGAAACGCAGCCACATCCAGACAACCGAGCGCAGTGATGTCAATTTCCAATGCGCGCAACAGATGGGGCAAACCAGCGGCGGGGGTGGGGATCTGCTTGGCGGCGAGCGCGCTCAGGGCATCGCGCAAGCGCGTTTCGGCCTCGCGCAATGACGTGGGGGTGAGCGTCGCCCGCCCGATGATCGTTTCCAGCGGGATGTAGGCATTTGCCTGGGCGATGAGGGCGTTGCTGGCCGTGCGCTCCCGCGCCACGATGTGAATCTGCCGACCTAACGTGCGCAACTGCACCAGCAGCGGCGTGAAGTCGCTGTCGCCGCTGAGGATGATGTAGCCGCCGACATCGGGCCGCGAGCGGGCAATGAGCGCCGCGTCCACTGACATCTGAATGTCGGTATGATTCTTCTCGTTGCCACGCGCCAGGCGGGGCATGTGCGCCAGCGTGAAACCGCGCCGCCGCAGTTCCACGCCCAGCTCGCTCGCGCCCAGCATAGCTCCGCTGAAATCGCCATACGCCTGCCGCACCAGAATGCGTTCGTGGGTACGTTCCAGGTAATCCAGCGCGCGTTCCAGCTCGCCGCTGGTGAGATCGACGGCGTTGTTTTCGCCGAGCGCGATGTTAGAAAGATCGACAAAGATGCCCCAGTTGCGCTCCGGTTCCGGCACCGTGCCGCCACTGATGGCGACTTCCACCAGATTCGGCACCACCAGCGTGCTGCCGGTTCCGGCAGGCAGCAGTTTCGCTCGCTGTGTCGCCCAAACGATGACGCCACCCGTCAAGGCCGCCGCCACCGCCGCCACGCCCGCGACAGGCAGCGCGCCCATCAGCACGGAAGGGTCCGGCGACACCCCACGCCGGACCATATCAGGAAACAAAAAGATGAGGACTTCAACGACGATTCCCAGCGCCAGTCCAATGAGCGCGCCCTGGCTCAGCGCGCGACGCAGGCGCACTCCCCGCACCGCTGCGGCACTTACGATCATGCAACCGATCCTTACCCGTATCTTGTGGACGATAAAAACATTGCCAGCCTATCATGCCAACACAAGATCGCGCAAGAGACCATGACCAACCGCCTATTCCCGCTTGCTTCTTGACGGCTGACGATTTCGCGCGGACTCTTATCATTCTTTCGGGAAGAAATGTGTTATGATGCGTGAGGTCAACCCAACCACAAAGAAAGAAGGAACCAACCATGCACCGAATGGGGCGGCGGCACCGTACCGAGCAGCACTACAAGCTGATTCCCAATCCCATCCGCCGTCAAAGCTTGCGCGTGCTTGATGCGCTGGATCTCGCGGTTTATGTCATTGTGGGCGCGTCGTTCGTCATTGCAGCGATCATGGCCCTTGCTTTCAGCGTGCTGAATCTGGCGAACAATGTCGGCCTGCCGTCAGTCTCCTTCAATTTCGGCAACACCGTCCTGAATTTCATCAGCGATCTGCTGCTCGTTCTCATCATCATGGAGGTGCTCGGCACCGTTCGATCCTATCTGGAACACGGTGACACGTCCGTCAAACCCTTCATCTTCATCGGCATCATTTCCGGCACGCGGGGCGTGCTTTCCATCGGCGCGCGCCTTTCGATTGCGGGAACCAACATCGGCGTAGACGAATTCGCTCACAGCATGATTGAATTGGCGGTGAATGGCGCGATCATCATCGCGTTGGGCGCAACGCTCAGAATTATGGGAGATCGCGCCGAAGCATCCAATGCTGATGACGCGAACGCCCTGAATGCCTCAGATGCCAAGAATGCCTCTGCTGATGGGAATGCGGAACGCGCGCCTGCGGCAGCCGTCGTCGCCGCATCGCCCCAGCAGGGGATCGAGCGCCAGTCTGACACACTCAGGCACGATCAATCCTGAGCCACCCTTTCCCGCGCGAGCTATACCTTAACATTGAGCGGTCCGGCAGGCGATGCATGATTGTCATCGCCTGCCGGTTTCTTGTGGCGCACCCTGGCGCGAAAAGTCCCATTGCAGAAGGCGCGCGTTGTATACTGAGATCAGCAGTTGAGCACATTGGCACCAACAATGCGGCATCATCACAAGAAAGCGGGCTAGCTCCGGGCGTGAGTGGGGGTATGGACGATGAGATTTTTGCGTTCGCGGGGTGGGCAGATCACGCTGGCAATCGGCGGCGTGATTGTGCTGGGGCTAGTAATCTGGTTTTGCATCTGGGTCAGCATGAATGGGTATTGGCCCATTGTACGCGATATCGCGCTGGTGGCGCTGGCGGTGGTGACGTTCGTGCCGTTGCTGGCGCTGGCCTATGCCGTGCTGGAACTGGTGCGCACGGCGCGGACCATCAGCAAAGAGATGGTGCCGGTGCTGAACGAGTTGAAGGAAACCACCCATTCGGTGCGGCAGACGGCGAAGGTGGCGACTGATTTCACCATCAAACCTGCTGTGAAGACCGCCGGCTTCCTGGTGGGCTTCTCTCAGGCGGCATCCATCATCCTGGGGCCGGGCACCGCCCGCAAGCGGCAAGAAGAACGCCGACGCCGCGCCGCCGAAGAAGCCGCCCGCGCCGAACACGAGGCCGAGATGGAGGCCGACCATGCTGCTGGCTGAAGCGCCCTCGCCCATCGACGGTCTGGCCAGCGCGGCCAGCGTGCTGCTGATCATCGAGGCATTCGTCATCATCCTGCTGATGGCAGTGCTCATGCTGTTGCTGGCCTTCGCCTTCAAATGGCTGCATGACCACGTCATCCCCGTTGTGCAGGAATATGCGCCCACCGTGAAAGGCGCGCTGGGGGCCACCGACCGCGCCAGTGGCCGCGTCATCGATTTCGTTGCCGCACTCTATGCCCGGCGACGCGGCTTCGAGGAAGGCGCGCACCACCTCTTTGATTCGATTCTGCCCATCCTCGCCTCGCTCTTCTCCGATCGCCCCTTGCCCGACGAAGCGCCTTCCGCCAATGGGCACACTCCCC
>JAJPKG010000066.1 GCA_021323815.1 Pseudomonadota bacterium | reverse complement strand
CTGACGCCCTGGCAGCGCGTGCAGGTGGCGCGTCATAAAGATCGGCCCTATACGGCAGACTACATTCGCTTCCTGTTCCCCGATTTCTTTGAACTGCGCGGCGACCGGCGCTTCGCTGATGACCGCGCCATTTTGGGGGGCATCGCGTCGTTTCAGGGCCGCACGGTCATGGTCATTGGCCACCAAAAGGGCCGCGACACGAAAGAACGGCTGGACTGCAACTTCGGCATGGCACACGCGGAGGGCTATCGCAAAGCCCTGCGCCTGATGGATCACGCCGAAAAGTTCGGCTTCCCGGTGCTGACCTTCATCGACACTGCTGGTGCCGCGCTGGATCTGGAAGCGGAAGAGCGCGGCATCGCGGAATCCATCGCGGAAAATCTGCTGCGCATGTCCACCCTGCGCACGCCCATCATCGCCACCGTCATCGGCGAAGGGGGCAGCGGCGGCGCGCTGGGCATCGGCGTGGCCGACCGCAATCTGATGCTGGAAAACAGCATTTATACCGTCGCCTCGCCTGAAGCCGCCGCGTCGATTCTCTGGAAAAACGCTTCCTTCGCGCCCCAGGCCGCCGAAGCGATGAAGATCACCGCGCCGGCCCTGCTGGAACTGGGCCTCATCGACCGCATCGTGCCGGAACCGCTCGGCGGCGCGCACCGCGATCCCCGCGCGACAGCAGACGCGCTGCGCGTGGCGCTCAGCGAAGAGCTTGCCCGCCTGGTGAATCTGCCGGTCGATGCGCTGGTGGAGCAACGCTACGCCCGGCTGCGGGCCATCGGCGCGCCTGAAGCCGCCAGCGTGCGGTGAGGGGATCGATGGAGGGGCGCGATGAAAACACTGTTGGCGAAGTGGATGACGTGGCGCATGGCGCTGATCGGCATCGTGCTCTTTGCCGTGCTGGGGGGGACGCTCTCGTTGACCGTCTCGCCCGCTGCCGCCGCCGGTCCCTGCGGAGGAACCGTCTCTATGCATGATCGCTTGCCATTGCCTGGCCACCTCATCCCTGTGCTGCACGGTGTCGCGCCGCTGGGCACGTTGGACTGCCATCAGGTATTGCAGTTGACCATCAGCCTCAAACCACGCGATCCTGACGCGCTGGCCACATTCCTCGCCAATCTGAACGATCCCGCCTCGCCGGACTATCACCACTATCTGTCCGTGCAGGAATACGCCGAGCGCTTCGGCCAGCCCCAGGCGGTGCTCGATCAAATCGTTGCGTTTCTGCGTGGCGCGGGCTTCACCATCAATGACATCGCCCCCAACCACCTCAGCATCAGCGCCAGCGCCACTGTCGCGCAGATCGAAGCCGCTTTCGGTGTGCAGTTGATGCGCTTCACCTTCCAGGGCCGCACCGTCCGCGCTCCCACCAACGACCCCTCGGCTCCCGCCGCCATCGCCCCTGCCATCCAGGCGATCATGGGGCTGAGCGACGTGGCGCAAGCCTTCCGCCCCAAGTGAAGAACCCAAGATTGCCTTCCAGGATGAGGATGCTCAGCGCGCATGATCAAATCTGTTGATGAGCTTTTAGCTAGCCGGGAACGCGTTGACTTCGAAGCCAAAAGAGGGCGTGGCGCTGATGGTCGTGGAGAACTTCCTCGAAACTTTTGGGAATCATTCTCTGCTATGGCAAATACGCAGGGCGGCTATATCTTGCTTGGCGCTCAACAGAAAAACAACGAAGATATTCAATTGATCGGAATTCCTGAACCTGAACGGCTTTGCAGCATGCTCTGGAACGGGTTAAATAATCCTCAGCAAATCAGCATGAACCTTTTACGTGAAGAGCACGTGCAAATTGTAGAACATCAAAGCATGCGTTTTGTGCTCGTCCAGGTTCCACGTGCAAAGAGACTCCAACGTCCAATCTATATTGGCACTAATCCGCTTACAGGCACGTATCGTCGTAACTATGAGGGAGATTATCTGTGTGATCCGATAACAGTACGGCACATGTTAGCAGAGGCGACAGAAGAAACGCGCGATGCAGGTTTATTACATGGTTTCACGATGGAGGATATCGATGAAGCAAGTCTAACGGCCTATCGTAATCAATTTCGTTCGGCAAAACCTGGTCATCCCTGGATTAGTTTGAGTGATCAGGAATTGTTGCGAAATCTTGGGGGCTGGACAAAAGATCGCGATACAGGAAACGAGGGACCAACTTTAGCTGGCATCCTCATGTTTGGCCGCTTGCGCTCAATTCTAGATGCTTTCCCCCACTATCTCGTAGACTATCAGGAAAGGCCAAGTGCGGAACAAGGAGAAATACGCTGGTTTGATCGCGTTACAACGGATGGCACATGGTCTGGCAATCTGTTTGATTTTTATCGCATTGTCTACCCAAAACTTGTAGCCCAATTGAAAATTCCTTTTCGTCTGGATAGCAATGCAAGACGGATCGACGAGACTCAAGTTCATGAGGCAATACGAGAGGCATTTATCAATGCATTGATTCATGCTGATTATAGTGGCCGAGTTGGCATCTTGATCCTGAAAAAGCCCGGATGGATTGAGTTGCGTAACCCAGGTGAATTACGCCTTCCCATTGATATTGTGTTGGATGGTGGCATGAGCGATTGCCGCAACCGAAACCTGCAAAAAATGTTTCAACTTATCGGCTTAGGCGAACAGGCCGGTTCGGGGATTCCCAAGATTTTCGGAGCTTGGCGCGAACAGCATTGGCGCAAACCTTTCGTTGAGGAATTTCCCCAAACAGAACATACCGAATGGCGGCTTCCTATGGTGAGCTTGCTGCCAGAGGATGTTTTGCTGCAACTTGATGAAATGTTTGAAGGGCAGTTTTCTTATCTTTCCGCCCCCGAGCGACTTACATTAGCTACGGCTTGCATCGAAGGAAAAATAACCAATCAGCGCTTGCAAGAAATAACATCTCTTCATCCAAGAGATATCACCGATCTCCTTCATGGACTAGTTGCTCGTCATTTCTTGATTTCTAAAGGGGTAGGGCGTGGTACTTACTATTTGCTGCACACAGAACGTGCTGTTCATCCCATGGCTCTTCCTTTTCCAAATGAGCAAGGTCTATCAAGCTCCGAGCATTTGCAGGAGGCGTCGGGCGGGAACTCCGAGCATTTGCAGGAGGCGTCGGGCAGGAACTCCGAGCATTTGCAGGAGGCGTCGGGCGGGAACTCCGAGCATTTGCAGGAGGCGTCGGGCGGGAACTCCGAGCATTTGCAGGAGGCGTCGGGCGGGAACTCCGAGCATTTACACAGTGACTTAAGCATACCGACAGAGTTGATCGAACGTGTTGTAGCAAGTGGCAAGATCAGCAAGGTTGCTGTACAGCAGGCAATTCTTTATCTCTGCAAAAATCGTTTTATGACGTTGAATGAAATGGCACAACGATTGAATCGCGCTCCTACAACGCTACGGACCCACTATATCAGCGAACTCATTCAGCAAGGCCGACTCATCATGCGTTATCCTGACAAGCCGAATCATCCTGAGCAGGCTTATCGCGTGCCAGAGGCTCCTGATCAATAAATCCAGTGCCAACAACTTCTTGTTTTTCGCCCCATTTCTCCCTGCTTCCCCCATCTTGCCCTTCTCTCGTTCGTTATACTAGACGTGGAAGGTAGGTGGCCGCATGGCGCAGACGGATATCGCACACAAGGTTCGAAGCAGCGTTTTCCGGCGGGTGAGCATCGCGTTGGGCATCGTCGCTGTGCTGGCAGCGGGGATCTTTGGCATTGCGCGTGGGGTGAACGCCGCGCCACGCCAGGCGCATCCCATTGCGGGTGGGTTCACCCTCACGTTGCCACAGATGCAGCAGATGATCTTTGTCTGGGCCAGCGGCACGCCGCAGGTGCAGGCGCTCGCCCGGCAGCAGTGCGCGGCGCAGGGGTTGGACGCCGCCGCGTGCGCCCAGGTGAGCGCGGACGTTCGGGCCGCGTGGCGCGATCTCATGATGCGCGATCCCGCGTCTGTTGGGCGCTTGCACGTGATGCCGCACCTTGCCGCGCGCGCGCAGATCCTGCGCTCCCTCGCCGCGCGCCTGTCGCTGGTGCCGCGTCTGCGTTTGCCGGCATTGGCACAGGCGACCAATGCGACCTATCAGCAGATCAGCTCACCGCAGTGGGTGGAACGCAACTTTGTCAAGCGCGCCTGGCCGATTATCCTGAACAATTATGTGGCGGTGTGGGCAACCGCCTATGAGCAGACCACGTTGCCGCCGGGCATGACACCCACCGGCAGCCAATATGCCGCGCTGCCCGATGCCTATCTCAGCATCGCCAACTATGGCCAGGCATCGGAAATTCCTTCCGTCTATCAGCCCTATTACCTGCCGGCTGGGGGCGCGCACTGGAACATCGGCATCGTCACCAATGGGCACAGCCTCAGCGCCGTGCCCATCACCGATGTTGGCCCCTGGAACGAAGATGACAACTGGTGGGATCCCAACGGCACCAGCGCCACGCCGCCGGCGGGCTGCCCCGTCAGCACCACGCTGCACGCGCCGGATGCCACCAGCAATCCACTGGTGAACGGCATTTGCCCCAATGGCCGCCTCTTCCGCCGGCTATATTATTATGTGTTGTATCAGCACGACGGGCTGCCGTTCTTCCAGAGCGCGGCATACGCCCCCAGCGGCACCTTTGCCGACGGCACGCGCTGGCCCACCGCCATGCCGTACCGTTGCGCGGAAACGGCGGCGGCATCGATCAACAACGACTTTGTTGCCTGCGCCAGCGGCATGCCCGGCTATAACGGCAATCATGGCGCGTGGCTGCGCGAAGGCGACAATGATTATCCCATCCTCAACCAGTCCAGCGTCGATCTCAGTCCCGCCGCCGATGCCGCGCTGGGCTGGACGTATCCGTCAAGCGGTCTGGTGTTGGTCAATGTTGGCGCGTTGCCGTGAAAGGTGAGCCGGCGGTTTGGAGCGACCTGCTCCGCACTGCCGGGCCAGGGGGATCAGACGGGGAAACAGGGTGAGCACAAGGCTCGCCACTCCATCTCGCGCAGTTCGCCAACGCGCCTAAGGGCCTACCGCCATGCTGTGGGGGCGATGGCATGCCTCGCCCACGCCGGCGCGGGCTGGAGATCATCGCTGCTGCACGTTGCTCCGGGGAAACGGGAGGCAAGAATGACGCTTTTCATCCTGGCGATCTGGGGGTGGGCAGCAGGCGCGGCGTTGCTGTTTGGCGGCTTTCTTGTGCTTGGGCAGACACACGATGAAGGCACGCGCCGCGTGCCCACCTGGGCGCGCATGGCGCTTTCGCTGACGCTGGTGGCGCTGGGCTGGCTGGGATATGCCGAAGCGCATGGGGTGCCCGCGCTGTTGCTGGCGCTGGGCATGACACTCGGCAGCGTCGGCGATTTTATTTTGGCGGGGATCATTCCCTTGCGACCATCGCTGATTGGCGGCATTATCGCGTTTGGGTTGGGACATGCAGCGTATATCACCGGATTGTTTCTCTGTGGCAACGAACACCATTGGGCGGCATCTGCGCCGCGCTGGGGTGCGATCATCGTTTGGCTGGCTTTCGCGGCGCTGGCTTGGTTTGTAGTCGTGCAGCGTGGCGCGCATCTCACCCCGTTGCGTCTCGCCGCGTTGCCTTACGCGCTGCTGCTGGCAACAACGGCAGGTGCCGCGCTGGGTCTGGCACTGCAAGCGCCGCCTCTCATCCCGGCAGCGATTGGCGGTGCGCTGTTCGTTGTCAGCGATTTTCTCCTGGCGGCACAGCAATTTCGCCAAGCACGTTTTCCCCTGATCAGCGATGTGGTGTGGCTCACCTATGCCCCGGCCCAACTGCTCATCCTCACGGCCATTGCCGCCTGCGCGGGATTGTGAGCATCGTGTTAGGACCCTGATCTTCTCAAATCGGGGCGAATCCGCTATACTTTGTATAAGGCAACAGATCACTGGTCCGCGAGGATTGTCTATGGCCCATCATCTATCCAACCATCAGAGCATCACCTGTCCGGTTTCGCGCACGGCGGAGATCATCTGCGGCAAGTGGACCTTGCTCATCATCCGCGATCTGGCGCGCGAAACGCAGCGGTTTTGCCAGCTCGAACGCTCGCTGACCGGCATCAGCCCCAAAACCCTGTCGGATCGCCTGCACGTGCTGGAACGCGAGGGCATTGTGCGCCGCCAGACGTTCGGCGAGGTGCCGCCCCGTGTCGAATATTCCCTCACTGAAAAAGGCCGCTCCCTGGCAGAAGTCATTGAGGTGATGCGCGCCTTTGGCACGCGCTGGCTGGCGGACAAAGGCCCCTGCACAGATGAGCCGCCGCCAGAGAAAACCCCTGCTGCTGGTGACCTGGTTTCCGGCGTGAAATGACGCATTGAGCGTGATCCATCACGCTTTTGGGAGCAATGCCAGAGGCGCAGCGTGATTATGGCGTCACGCTCTCCACAGATTCCTCTGATGGCGTAGCGTTCAGCGTTCCCGGCGCGGCTGCCGTTGGCAGGCGCACATAGAAGGTTGTCCCTTTTCCGGGAATGCCCGTGCTTTCCAGCCAGATTTTGCCATCCATCACTTCCGTTAAGACGCGGCAGAGATACAAGCCCAGACCGTTGCCAATGACCTTTGAGGCGAGATCGCGCGGCAGGCGGGCGAAACGCTGGAACAGCAGCGGCGCATCCGCGGGCGGAATGCCCAGGCCATAGTCACGCACGATGATCTCGATCATCTCGCGTTCGGTCGTCGTCTTGCGTCCCCAGCGCCCCTCCTGCTCTTCTATGTCAATCACGCGCACCGCCAGCACATCCACGGGATCGTCCTTGCTGGAATATTTGAGCGCGTTCGACACCAGATTGGTCAAGATCTGTTGCAGATGCACCGGATCGCCCATGATATAGAGGTTCGGCGGCACGCGCACGCGCACCTCGCGGCCCGCTACCTGCACCTCGCGCGGATCAATCAAGCGCATGGCGGCGGCGAGGGCGTCACGCACGTTCACCGGCTGCGGCACGAAATCTTCGATGCCTTGATCCATGCGCCGCGTTTCCAGGATGCTGTTGAGCAGCGCCCGCAGATCTTGCCCCGCGCGGTTCGCCTCATCCACCAGCAATGCCAGCCGTTCGGCGTCGGCGCGGTTGCGCGGCAGTTGCAACAGGTCGATATAGCCCAGCATCGCCATGACGGGATTGCGCAGCTCATGGTTCACCGAGGTGATGAATTGCTCTTTCAGCCCGTCGATGCGCACCAGACGGTCATATTCCTGCTGGGTATGTGCCAGGTCGCGCAAGGTGATGCGATAGCCGGTGGCGAACAGCACCATCACGCCGGTGGCGATGGCTTCTTGCAGCAACGCATAGATGAAGATGCCGCCGGAATAGGGAGTATTCAGCGCCAGCGCGACGACGAACGAAAGGACCAGCGCGACGGCGGCAGTGATGACGATGAAACGGCGATCGCCCAGCACACCGGCGATGACGATCACCAGGGGATATACCGCGAAAAAGAGCAAGGTCTGCGCGGTATCTATCCCGGCCACGCTGATGACGGCGAGCTGCGCTGCGAACGTCGCCAGCAAAATGGCTGCAACCAGCGCTGTCGCGGAAAGCGTCGCTCGCTCTTTACGCGCCAGCCAGATGCCGAGAGTGGCGAGCGCTGGGGCAACCACGCCCAACACGGCAAACGTCAGCGCCAGGTTGCCATTGCTGTGCATGAGGCTCAGCGCGACGCCGAGCAACAGCACAAAAATGAATCCGGCAGCGACCGCGTTGAAGATCGTCAGCAGGGCCAGTTTCCGGCGCAGATCCAGGGCGCGCGCATCGGCAAAAGTCGGTGTTGGTGTGGCATCAGCCGTCGCAGGAGGTGGAACCGGAGCAGCGCTGCTTGCGGGGGCGGCACCGGCAGGCACAGCAGAAGGGGCATCATCCATCGCAAGACTCCTTTGGCCGGGGGATCAGCGCTGATTATCCTCAAACGGCTCTTCGACCAGCGCCAGTTGCTTGCGGTTGCGCTCCGCCTCGCCGATGGTGATGGCTTTGGCGATGGCGCGGCTCAATTCTGAGGGCAACACCGGCTTGCACAGATATTGATCCGCCCCCGAAGCCAGCCCGATGTATTGATCTTTTTCCTGCACTTTCGCGGTGAGGATGATGAGCGGAATGTGCGCCGTCTGGGGGTCGCCACGGATGGCGCGCACCAGTTGATAGCCGTCCAGCCCCGGCATCATCACGTCGATGACCATGCAGGACGGCTGCAATTCGGCGCATTGTGTCAAGCCTTCGATGCCGTCTTCGGCGGTGATGACCTCAAAATCGCCCAGATCCGGCAGCCCCAGGCTCATCAACTTGCGCAGATCAGGGTTATCATCCACCACGAGAATGGTGTGGCGTTTGGGTGCTGCTTCCATAAAGACACACTCCCGCTCTTCGTCGATAAGCGTACTTCTAAAAGGAGGGTACGTGAACTAAAAATAAGCGAAATCCGGGCAATTGTCAATTTTTTCATCCCCTTCGCACCGATTTGCCTGCCGGATGGCCGAACGATAGAGGCTTGACGGCTCTTTTGGGGCATGCTACGATGCCCCTTGCAAATCATGTTAGGGCATGCTAATATCTGAGTAGATTCATCGGAATTAACGGGACGGACGACGATGACCACAGCCAGCGCAAAGGTTGAAGAATACCTTGAGGCCATCTACAACATGGAGATGGAAGGCGAGACCGTGATCGGCGCGCGGCTGGCCGAAAAATTTCGAGTGAAAGCGCCGACCGTGACCGAGATGTTGCAACGCCTGGAAAAAGCCGGTTACATTACCCTGGATGCCCAGCGCCACGTGACGCTGACCGAAGATGGGGTGGAATTGGCGGAATCGGTGTTGCGCCGCCATCGCCTGACCGAGCGGTTTCTCACCGACATGCTTGGCATGCAGTGGCACGAGGTGCATGAGGAAGCCTGCCGCCTGGAACATTACATCTCCGGCGCGGTGGAAGAGCGCGTCATCGCTTCGCTGGACCACCCCACCACCTGCCCGCACGGCAACCCCATTCCCGGCTATGTTCCCGATGCGCGGGGCTATCTGGCACGCGTGGGGGCCTGCCGCCTGACCGATGCGGCAGACCAACCGATGCGCATTCTGTGTGTCTCGGAAGTGATCGAAGATGAGGAAGAGACCATCCGCGCTTTGCACGAACGCGGCATGACGCCCGGAACGGTGGTGACCTGGCACGGTGAAACATCCGAGGCCGGATGGGTCCTCTTACCAGACGGCACTACCATCAGCATCCCGCGCACGCTGGCGCGCGCATTGTGGGTGATCCCCGCTGATGCGCCCATGCCCAAAGGGGCAGCCGGCACGCGCTAACGATAGATTTTTGTTGAAAAGAGAGAGCCAGCCATGCCTACTGGAACGATCGTATTGCTCGGCGCGTTTGCCGGGTTGACCATCTATCTGGGGCTGCCCGTCGCGCGGCTGAACAATGCCTCGCCTACCTTCAAGACCTTCCTGAGCATGATCTCAGCCGGCGTGCTGATCTTCCTGTTCTTTGATGTCATCCAACAGGCCAGCGAGCCGATCAACGATTCGCTTGGTGTGCTGCGTGATCATCACGCCAGCGCGGGACTGCTGACCGCGCAGATCGTCATGCTGGTGCTGGGCCTGGCTCTGGGCCTCATCGGGCTAACCTATTTCAACAAACATGTTATCGCGCGCCTGCCGTTCTTCGCGCCGCCCGCGCCCGGCGGCGCTCCCGCCCCCGCACCCTCGTCGCTGGCGCTGGCCTCGGCCAACACCGCCGCGCTGGAAGCCGGCAAAGCGCGCCCGGCGGTGCGCCCGGCGCAATCCGTCGCCCGCGCCTCGGCGGTCGTCGCTGCCCCCGCGCACGAGATGACGCCGCAGATGCTGGCGTTGATCATCGCCACCGGCATCGGCATGCATAACTTCTCCGAAGGGCTGGCCATCGGGCAATCGGCGGCAGCGGGCGAGCTATCACTGGCGGCGGTGCTGATCATCGGCTTCGCGCTGCACAACATGACGGAAGGCTTCGGCATCGCCGGGCCGCTGACAGGCAAAGCGGTGTCGTGGCGCTATCTGGCCCTGCTGGGCCTCATCGGCGGCGGTCCCACCTTTCTGGGCACCGTCTTCGGCATCGCCTTCCATTCCACGCTGCTGTTCATCTTCTGCCTGGCTTTCGCCGCCGGTGCCATCATCTATGTGGTGGCCGAACTGCTGGGCGTGGCCAAACGCGCCAAAGCCCAGGAGATCGTGATGCTCGGCCTCTTCATCGGTTTCTTGTTGGGCTACGCGACTGACATGATCGTGACGTTCGGCGGCGCGTAAAAGACTATTCCAGCCTTTTGCCCTGAGCGGTGCGCGAAACGCATCGTTCGGGGCTTTTTTGTCCTTTTGTCTGTTTTTTCACTAACTTTCAGTCTTGACTGAATGTACTGAATAAACTATACTATGGGCAGCAGATGACACCAAACGAGGAACCGCTGATGGCCTATCCAGACGCGCCCCTTTCGCCGGGGATGCAGCAATTCGTCGAGAGCATTGGGCTATATTTCGAGCAGTTTGGCCTGGCGCGCATCGGAGGGCGCATTTTGGCGCTGCTCATGATCGCTGAGCGCCCGCTGTCACTGGATGACATGGCGCGCTTGCTGCAAGTGTCACGCGCTTCCGTGTCAACGAATATGCGCTTGACCACCAGCATTGGGATGGCCGAACAGGTGAGCTTTCCCGGCGACCGGCGCGACTATTATCAATATGCCACGCGGGCATGGGATGGTGCCTTCGAGGCTGATCTCAAAGGTTTGACGGCGCTGCGACAGCTGGCGGAACGCGGCCTGGCAGCACTCGGCCCCGGTGACACCACTGCGCGCGCCCATCTGCAAGAAACCATCGACTTCTGCGATTTCTGCTACGAGGAATATTCCGCCGTGCGGGCGCGTTGGCGCGCGCGCCAGGCGGCTCGCGCCAAAGGGGAGCATGCTGATGACGCCACCTCAACCTCACCTTGACATTTAGCTCCACTCTCGTTTATATTTGAGGCATGCCTAAACAGTGGTTTCGGCGTGTCAAGGATTTGTGCGCCCATTGTAGGGGCGAGAAGGACATGACTCATGGCAAACATCATCGAGACGAAGGGTCTCACCAAGTCGTATGGCCGCAATCGCGGCATTCAGGATGTGACGTTCAGCGTTGCGGAAGGCGAGGTGTTTGGCTTCCTGGGGCCGAACGGCGCGGGCAAAACCACCACCATGCGTGTGCTGATGGGCTTGCTGCATGCCGATTCCGGCACGGCCACCATCGGCGGGCTGGACGTGTGGGCGCAAAGCACCGAAGTGAAAAAACTGGTGGGATATCTGCCCGGCGAGCTGTCGCTGGACCCTAACCTGACCGGCGGGCAGATCCTGGCGTATCTCGGCAACCTGCGTGGCGGGGTGGACCAAGCGTATCTCAAGGCGCTCATTCAGCGGCTGGAACTGGACCCCAGCAAGAAATTCCGCGAATATTCGCGCGGCAACAAGCAGAAGGTGGGCTTGATCCAGGCGTTCATGCATCGTCCCAAGTTGCTGATCCTGGACGAACCCACCAGCGGCCTGGATCCACTGAACCAGCAAGAGTTTTACGCGATGGTCAAGGAAGTGCGCGATGACGGGCGCACCGTTTTCCTGTCGTCGCACGTGCTGCCGGAAGTTGAGCATACCTGCAACCGTGTCGGCATCATCCGCGAAGGGCGGCTCGTCGCCGTCAACGCCGTCAGCAGCTTGCGCGATCTGAAACATCACGTGGTGGAGATCACCTTCCCCACCGAAGCGCAAATCGGCTGGTTCAGCGGGGTACCTAACGCGCGCGTCATGGAATTCGACGGCGACAAGCATACCATCCATCTGACGGTGCAGGGCGACCTCAACCAGATCATCCAGATCGCCGCGCAGCATGGGGCGACCAACCTTGAGTCGCGCGAACCCAGCCTGGAAGAGGTCTTCCTGCGCTACTACGAGCCGGCGAAGGCGTAAAGGGGCAGACGTCATGTTTCGCACGATCTTTACGAAAACCCTGCGCGATTATCGCGTCGCCATCTTTGGCTGGGGCATCGGCCTGGGCCTGATGATGTACGCGGTGCTGATCGCCATTCCCACAGTGTTGAACAGCCCAGCGGCAAAGCAAGCGGCAATCAGCTTGGCCTATCAATTCACCTGGATTGCCGAGCCGATTCACGTGGATACCCCCGGCGGCTATGCGACATGGAAATATGGCTTCACGATCCTGGTGATGGCCCTCTGGCCATTGCTGGCGGGCGCGCGCATGCTGCGCGGCGAAGAGGATCGCGGTTCGCTGGATGTGCTGCTGTCGGTGCCGCAGAGCCGCGTGAGCGTCGCGCTGCAAAAGGTGGCAGCCATGTGGACCGCGCTGTTGGGCATGGGCGTGTTGATCGGGCTGCTGACCTATGCCGGCGGCAAAAAAGTCAGCGCGGATTTCACGTTTGGCGACGCGCTGCTCTTCGGCCTGAACCTGGCGCTGGTCTGCGGCGTCTTCGGCGGATTCGCCCTGCTGTTCTCGCAGTTCACCCGCACGGCAGGCGCGGCGTCGGGCATGACCGGCGGCGTGCTGCTGCTGGCGATTGTGCTGGATATGGTGCATCGCGTCATCCCCAACACCGAGTGGATCAGCCGCATTTCGCCGATCTATTACTATAACCTGAGCAAGCCGCTCGTCCCATCCTATGGCACGAACCCCGGCGCGCTGCTGGTGCTGCTGGCGCTGAGCGTGGTGCTCAGCGGCGCGGCTATCTGGCTCTTCGTGCGGCGTGATGTCGGCAGCCCGGTGCCGCTGCCCGCGTGGCTGCGCCTGCCGGAAGGGAACGCCGCGAAACGCGCCATTCCGGCGAATGCCTGGTCGCTGCGCTCGGTGTATGGGCGCGGGCTGGCAATGGTGGCGGTTCCGGCGTTCTGGTGGACGGTGGGCATCGCGGGTTTCGCCGCGTGGATGGTCTTCATTGTGAAGCAGACCGAAGACAAGCTCAAGGAGCTGGCTCAGGGATCGCCGGTGCTGCGCGATCTGATCTCGAAGGTCGGGGGCGGCAATGCGGATTTCAACGCCACGTTGTTGAGCTTCTTCTTCATCTTCTTGCCGGTGCTGCTGATGGCGTTCGCCGTCACGCAGGCGAGCCGTTGGGCTGCGGATGAAGAGAATGGGCGGCAAGAGTTGATCCTGGCGACGCCGCAGCCGCGCCCGACGGTGGTGCTGGCGCGCTATGGCGCGGTGGCCACCGCGACGGTGGCGATCGGGGTGATCACGCTGGCGGTGACGGCGCTGGCTTCGATGGCCAGCGGACTGAAACTGGATGGTGGGAATCTGGCGGCAGCGACGCTCAGCATGATTCCGCTGGGCCTGTTGATGGCCGCGCTGGGCTATTTGCTTTCCGGCTGGCTGCGCACGGCGGTGGATACCGGCCTGTTGAGCTTTTTGCTGGCCGCGTGGTTTTTCATCACCTTCGTGGGGCCGGAACTGAAGTGGCCAGACAGCGTGCAGAAGCT
>JAJPKG010000013.1 GCA_021323815.1 Pseudomonadota bacterium | reverse complement strand
CATTCGCGCCGGTCTGGCCCACCTGGCGGAGTAAAACGGAGACGGGAACACGGAGACCACGGAAGGTGACACGGAAGACGCGGAAATGAATGAGGAGATTATGGAGGGTGAAAGGAATGAGGATGCGCAATTTTCAACACATCATTCCTTTCCGTGGTCTCCGTGCAAACTTTCCGTGACCTCCGTGTTCCCGTCCTTATCTCATTAAACTTGAGGTGATACAACCTGTGGAGATCGGATTTTACGGCTTGGGCCGCATGGGCGGCAACATGGTCACGCGCCTGGCGCAGGGCGGGCATCGCGTCGTGGCCAGCAACCGCAGCCGGGGGCCGGTGGACCTCGCCGCGCAACATGGCGCGATCCCTGCGTATACGATGGAAGAGATGGTGAGCAAGCTGGAAGCCACGCCAAAGGCGGTATGGATCATGGTGCCATCGGGGCAGGTGGTGGATGACACCATCGCGCACCTGACGACGTTGCTCAAACCCGGCGACATCATCATCGACGGCGGCAACTCATGGTTCAAAGATACCAAGCGTCGCGCGGCGGATCTGACCGCCAAAGGGTTCCATTACATGGATTGTGGCACCAGCGGCGGCATCTGGGGGCTGAAAGTCGGCTATTCACTGATGATCGGCGGCGAGCGCGAGATCTTCCAGCATCTGGAACCGATCTTCAAGACGCTGGCCCCCCCAAATGGCTATGGCTATTTCGGCACGCACGGCGCGGGGCATTTTGTGAAGATGGTCCACAACGGCGTGGAATATGGCATGCTGCAAGCCTATGGCGAGGGCTTCGAGATCCTCAAAGCCTCAGAATATGACCTGAACCTGCTGGATGTCACGCATGTGTGGCAAAACGGCAGCGTCGTGCGCTCATGGCTGCTGGATCTCGCCGAACTGGCCTTCAAGGCCGAGGGATCGGACCTGGCCAACATTCGCGGCTATGTGGAAGATTCCGGCGAGGGTCGCTGGACGGTACAAGAGGCCATCGATCACAATGTGCCAGCCCCGGTCATTACCCTCTCGCTGCTGGAACGCTTCCACTCGCGCCAGCCGGAATCGTTCTCGGCGAAGGTCATCGCCGCGCTGCGCAACCAGTTCGGCGGCCACGAGGTGAAGCTGGAAGACGGCACGTCGCAAGGGCAATAAAGGGGACGAGAGCGCGAAGGGTGCGAAGAAAACGAAGGGACATGAAGATGCAAGATACCACTCATCTATTTTCACATTCTTCGCGGTTCTTCTTACCCTTCGTACTCTTCGTGTCTCGTCCTTCACCTCTTCCTTGCGCCAAACATCCTAGCTGGCATGTGCCAGATGACCTATTCATTTTTCTCTCGGTGTGATACGATCAAAGATGGTGATGTAGGGAATTTTCCCTACGCCGATGGAGCGTAAGATGGCGATAGACACACCCACACCAACGGTGGATAACCCCTTACGCGCGGGGCTTTCCGAGTCGCGCGCCGTCGAGCCGTGCATCATGGTCATCTTTGGTGCCACCGGCGACCTGACGCAGCGCAAGCTGTTGCCCGCGCTCTATAGCCTCGCCGCCGACCAGCCGCCCCTGCCCGCAAACTTCACCGTCGTCGGCGTGGCGCGGCGTCCGTGGACCAACGAAGAATTCCGCAAATATGCCGAAGAAGGCGTTAAACAGCATGCCCGGCAGCCGTACGATCCCGCCCTGTGGGAAACCTTTTCCAAAGGGATCAGCTATTGCCAGGTGGAATTTGACGATGACGCGGCCTATCAGAACCTCGTCACCGTGCTGAACCAACTGGACCAGGAGCGGGGGACGAACGGCAACCGCATCTTTTATCTGGCAACGCCGCCGCGTTACTATAGCGACATCGTGCAGCGCCTGGGCGCGGCGGGCGCAGTGGAACGCACGATGACCGGCCCCAGCTTTTGCCGGCTGATCGTCGAAAAGCCGTTCGGCCACGACCGCGAATCCGCGATGCGACTCAATGCCGAGTTAAATCAGGTTTTCAAAGAGGATCAAATCTACCGCATCGATCACTATCTGGGTAAGGAGACCGTCCAGAACATCTTGGTGCTGCGCTTCGGCAACGGCATCTTTGAGCCGCTGTGGAGCCGGCAATACATCGACCACGTGCAAATTACCGTCGCCGAGAGCATCGGCGTGGAGGGGCGCGGCGGCTATTATGAAGAGGCCGGAACGCTGCGCGACATGCTGCAAAATCACTTGTTGCAGATCACAACCCTGGTGGCGATGGAGCCGCCTGCGGGCTTTGCCGCGAATCTGGTCCGCGATGAGAAAGTCAAAGTGCTGCACGCCATCATGCCCATGACCCCTGAAGAAGTGGCTGCCTGCACCGTGCGCGGCCAATATGGGCCGGGGTGGATCGGCTCTGAGGAAGTTCCCGGCTATCGCCAAGAAAAGGGCGTTGCCCCCAATTCCATGACCGATACATTCGTCGCCGTCAAGATGCATATCGACAACTGGCGCTGGGCGGGCGTGCCGTTCTATCTGCGCACGGGCAAGCGGTTGCCTAAGCGCATCACCGAGGTCGCCATCCAGTTTAAGAAGCCGCCGTTTTCTCTGTTTCGGAAAATGGGGCCAGACGAGATACAACCAAATATCCTGTCAATGCGCATCCAGCCCAATGAGGGCAT
>JAJPKG010000218.1 GCA_021323815.1 Pseudomonadota bacterium | reverse complement strand
TGGTCGTTTGTTTGATCTCGCCGACCATCAACGGCTCGTTCCCTTTCCCATTGATGTCGGTTAGCCGCTATCTGCTGGCGGCCATTCCCGTCTTCCTCTTCGTCGGCCAATGGAGCCGCCGCCGTCCCTGGCTGGAGCAGATCGCGGTCATCGGCGGGTTCATGTTTCAGGCGCTGTTCACCGCGTTTTATCTCAACGGCGGGTGGATCGTCTAGAGATGAGCTTGTCCGGCGGCATGGAATCTGCGGTTTGCTTTCTCAGTGACCTCAAGCATGCAGCAGGAGAGGTGCTATGCAGAATGCCCAACAAGGGGGCGCGATGCAGCGCGCCCATCCCCACGCCGTGAGAGGAGACTTGCACGATGACCACACATGAGAGCGACCAGCAGGATGTAGGGCAGCAGATCGCTGAGGCGGTGCGCCAGCAGCTCGGCCATAACATCGTTGTTGCCGCAACGGATGATCTCGTGATCCTCAGCGGCACGGTGTCGTCACGGCGCGACCGCCGACACGCTGAAACCATTGCCGCCGCGCTGGCCGGTGGACGGCGCATCGACAACGAACTGGAGATCGAGCAGACATTGCCGCCCGGCGCGGTCGCCTATTCGCCGACGGGCGAACCCATTGTGCCGGAAACAACGCCCGAAGTGGAGAGCGAGAGCGAATATGATCCCAGTTTTACCGACCAGCCGCTTGACTCGAATCCCGATGATATCCCGAATCCCAGTGTCGTAGACGATCTGCCCGCTCCTGAACCCGATCCGGTCTATTTTCCGCCGACCGATCCCGTCTTGGAGGTGAAGCAGGACGGCAATATCGAGGTGCTCAACGGCTTCTCGCCCACCGGCGATAACAATCTGGTCCCGGCGTCTTCCACACTGGATGACACCCCCGGCGACGAGGCGCTGGCGGACGCCGTGCAGCGCGCATTGCGCCAGGACGCCGCCACGACGGACCTGGATATCACCGTGACGGTGCAAGATGGCGTGGTGTATTTGCGCGGCACTGTGCCTGGCCTGGAAGACGCCGAGAACGCGGAAGAGGTCGCCGCGCGCATCCCCGGCGTGGTCGATGTCATCGAAGAATTGAACGTCGAGCAGTTATAACGTGAGCAAGCATGGACCCACCAGCAATTTCAGCGCGCGGACCTGGGCGCGGCAGTGGGTGACTCACGCGATGTTGCTTCTGTTCCTCGGTTCGTGGCCTGTGGAGCCGGCAGCGCAAGAGCCGAAGGCTGCCTATGCCTATCCGCGCAGGGAGAAAACGCCGGCGGACTGGGTATTCGCGGAGTTCTTCACCTTGCTTCAATCCTCTGCCAGGTTCATATGAGCGGCATGCTATACTGAGCATGCGAAGCGGGTGGCAACGAGCGTCCCACACCACAATTCCGCCATCTGCCGGCGCGTCCGACCCCTGCTCGCCGCGCCCGCGCCGGCCATTTGTCTCGCTGGAGCACGATGATGAAAGGGTTGCCATTCCTACCACGCGAAGCGCGCCACGAGGCACAGCTCATTTTTGCTGCGAATCCCGCTCTTTTCAGCTTGCTGGCGGTCAGTCGCGTCGCCGGCCCGGTGCGGAAAGTGCCCCGGCTCGGATGGGTCATCACCGATCCCGTGATCGCTCGCCGCCTGCTCATGGATGCCGAGCATACGAGCCTGCTTGGTGAGGGGGGTGTTGGGCACCTGTGGGCACAACTTCTCGGCGACTGGGTCAATCAGTCGTTCGATGGCCCCGGCCATGACGCGTTGCGCCACCAGGCGCGCGACCTCTTTACCGACGTGAGCGCGAAGCGGCACGTGGTGCGGGTCTTTGCTGAGCCGGCGGCGCAACTTGCTGAAGCGCTGCGCCGGAATGAAACCGTTGACATCGCCCAGACGGCGCGTGCCTGGGTTGGCCGCATGGTGGCCGATCTCCTCGGTCTGCCAATGGCGAGCGATGCGGACGATGCCGCCTTTCGCGCCATTTTCGCGCACGGCGAGCGTCTTGCCGCCCTGGCACGCAAAACGCTCGGCTCGACGGTCATTCCCCCCGACGCCCTCGCGGAAGCCAGGGAGATCCTCGAACAGCTCACCGCCAGGGTGCCTGAAGCATACGCGACTGCCGACACGAATGCTCTGCTGGGGCGGTGCCGCGAGGCCGGCATTCCGCTGCGCGAGGCGCGGGGCCTGGCTAGCTTGCTGCTCGTCGCCGGAACCGAGACAGCGGCTTCCGCCATGACGCGTGGCGTGGCGCTGCTCCACGACACCGGCCAGCAGCACGACCTGCGCGCCGAGCCGGATCTGTTGCGCGGAGCCGTCTGGGAGATCTTGCGCGTGACCACGCCGGCACCGTTGATCGGGCGGCACATCACGGCGGATGTCGAGGCGTCGGGCAAGACGCTGCGACGCGGCGAGCGGGCGTTGTTCCTCACCTACACCGCCAACAATGCGGTTGGTCGTTTCGACATCCATCGCGCCCCAGAACCGAAGCTGCGCCAGCTGTGGTTCGGCGCGGGCGCGCATCTCTGCCTGGGCGCGCCGCTTGCCCGCGCGGAGATCACCTTTCTGTTGCAAACCCTGCTGGCGCAAGAACGGCCCTGGCGTGTCGTCCGCCGCCGCGCTGCCCGGAATGTGATCATTCCCACCTACGCGCAGCTTGTCATCACCTGCGCGCCGGAGGAGAGCCGGCTGTGAGTCGTCAGCGTGCCATCCTGCCGCCAATCCTCATGGTCATCTTTGTGGACACGCTGGGCTATGCCGCCGTTGTCCCGCTCATTCCGTTTGTCTTGCGCGCGCAGCATGTGCCATTGGTTGCCGTCGGCATGGTGTTCGCCGCCTTCAGCCTGTGCCAGTTGATCACCGCGCCATTGCTCGGCAGGCTCAGCGACTGGGTGGGACGCCGCCCGGTGCTGGCGCTCAGCCTGGCCGGCAGCGTTGTCGGCTTCGCCCTGCTGGCCCTTTCTGCCGCGTTTCCCGTTGTTGTGCTTTCGCGCGTGATCGATGGCAGTTCCGCCGGCAACGTCGCCATGTGCTACGCTGCGGTGCTGGACGACGACCGTGAAAGCGAGCGCCGCCGGGGGATTCCCGCCCTGGGTGCGGCGGCGGGCGGGGGACTCGTCGCGGGGCTGGGCCTCAGCGCGTTCCTTGCCGGCTTCGGCTTCAGAGCCGTCGCGCTGGCGGCGATGTTTCTCAGCCTGTTGAGTCTGGTGGTGGTGGTTGTCGCGGT